>NZ_JASJXG010000011.1:0-120996 GCF_035018765.1 Variovorax sp. RTB1 | reverse complement strand
AAATAAGACTGCAGCCCTGCCTCCTGAATCTTCACACATACGAGTTCTTGCAATCCGGGAGGCGCCCATATAAGCGTCTCCCTAGTTGCGGTACAGCTTAAATCGACAACCGGAGATGACGGATACGCGGTGCCTTTGCGCAACAGAGCCGCCACTACGGGGATGGCGGCCAACTGTCGTCACGTGGCGGCTTCCTGGCGTGGTGGGCCACACGCATCGATGCGAGAGTCGGCGACGTCTGCTGCCTGGCCAATCTCAACCCGTTTCATTCACAGGGAACCGCATAATGGAAATGATGAAAGTTGACCCGGAACTAGTGCGAAAACTGCGCGAGGAGCGGGCGTGGTCTCAGGAGCAACTTGCCGCGGTAGCAGGCCTGAGCTTGCGTACGGTCCAGCGCGTTGAATCTGACGCCAACGCGTCCGCAGAGACAAGAATGTCGCTCGCGAGCGCTTTCGGGGTCGAGTTGGAGAGTCTCAAGCCGACCGGTCCTGCGACCGCTGAACCTCCTCCTTCCTCGCCCGTCCAGGGTGTACCGGTGGCGGCCTCTTCCAATCAGCCTGTCCCTGTAAAAAAGCTCTCCTACCTGTACTACCGCTTGCTGCGGTTCCTGGTCATCGTCGGCCTGCTGGTCGGGTTCGACGTCTATGAGACGGGTAGCGTCACTTGGTCTAGGTGGATTCTCGTGTTCGGGGTCGCCCTATGCGGGCTGCGCGTCATCAAGGCTCAGTTCGTGGATCCCGAAGAGTTACGCCGCCGCCGATCAGTCTCGCGGAATGTCTAAGGCCGGACATTTTTATGCAACCGCACTTGCCAACGGCGGTCACCATAAAACCCGCCCAGGAGTTTGAAGCTCAACAATCGGTGAGTAAGCAGGCCTGGGTGGCAAGCCCGCAACTCGCAAGTGCGGGCGCCCGCAACGCGGGCTTGGATGCCCTCCGCGCCAGTCTGACGCTTCTGGTGGTGATGCATCACACCGCCATTACCTACGGGGCGATCGGTGGCTGGTTCTATCGCGAAGTGTCCACCGACCGCTCCCTGTCCTCCACCCTGCTGGTCTATTTCTGCACGGTCAATCAGGCTTTCTTCATGGGCCTGTTCTTTCTGCTTGCGGGGTATCTCACGCCCGGTGCTGTGGAGCGACACGGGACGCGTCGCTACGCAATAGATAGGTTTAAGCGGCTCGGCTTGCCGCTCCTGTTTTTTGGCTGGCTCCTCGGACCCGTAACGATCGCAATGGCACAAACGGCTCGCGGCCACGCGTTCGCCGATACCTTGGTGAAGCTGTTGCGCGACGGGACATTTGAGAATGGCCCACTGTGGTTCGCACAGGCATTACTCATCTTCGCTTGTGTCGCGATGCTCTGGTTGAAACTGACGCCGCGTCTCCAACAACTGTGGCCGGGCCAGGGCGAAATAGCGCCCTGGCCTTCAAATGTCGCGATGCTCGGAGCGGCAACAGTCACCGGGGCAGTCGCGCTGGTATTGCGCGTATTCTGGCCAGTCGGTGTGAACGTCTGGGGCTTGCAACTCGGGTATTTTTCGAGCTACGTGGTTCTGTTCGCCTTCGGTTGCTTTGCGGCACGGCACCATTGGCTTGAGTTCTTGCCGGCAGACAAGGTGCGCACCTGGTGGCGCGTGGCGCTCCTCGCGTTGCCGACACTGCCAATCGTCTATTTCCTTGGTCGCGCTGTGCCGGGGCTCCGCGAACCGGTATTGGGCTACGTTTATGCCTTTTGGGAGCCGATCGTTGCCTGGGGAGTGATTTTGAAATTGCTCTGGGAGTTCCAACGGAAATTCACCGTCTTGGACGGTCTGTGGAAATCTTTGGTGCGCCGCGCATATACGATCTTCATCATTCATCCGCCTGTGTTGGTGGCGGTGGCTTTGGCGTGGCGCGGCGTTCCGACCAATGGCTTGGTGAAGTTTGCGGTGACGGGCACGGTGACCTGCGCACTGTGCTTCATCTTCGCTGGATGGCTGCTGCGAGTGCCGGCGCTGCGAAAAATTCTCTGACGATCGATCTCAAACTCGGGTCCAAAGACCGTTTACCGTTCTTTGCGATCCGAATTCTGAGCGCTAAATCTTTGGCATCGCGGTCGCCATATTCGGGCTTAGGCGTTTCCGCAACACCATGTTTTTTCCTTCGTTGCGTTTAGATACTTGTTGTGACAGTGCGCGGTCGGGCAACCGCTTCAAACGCATAGCCGGACAAAAAAACAAATAAAGCAACTTTCGATGGCGCTGTAGATAGCGCCAATCGATCCCAGACAGGATCATGAATGGCTACGGGTTTCCAAAAAGGTTTTTTGGGCTACGTCAAGGGCATCGCTCTGGCAGGTTTCGTCGCGTTGAGCGGCTGTGGTGGGGGTGGCAGCGGGGGTGGTGCTTTTTTGCCGATTCTGCCCGCTACGCCCAATGCACCAACAACGGTCACGCTGACGGCCATTGAAATCAACCCGGTCAATCCGATCGTCGCAGCAGGCACTTCGTCAAAACTCGCCGCAACTGCAATTTACAGCGACAGCACTCACGCCGATGTGACTGCGCAGGTCGCCTGGGCATCGTCGGATGCGACGGTGGCAACGGTCGCACAAACCACAGGCCTCACGACTGGCGCGGCCACTGGCAAGGCAATGGTGACCGCCAGCCTGGCCGGTCAAAGTGGAACCACTAGCGTCACTGTGACCCCGGCAAAGGTCGTGAGCATTGCGATTTCGCCCGGCAGCACTGCGATTGCTGCGGGAACGCAGGCGCAGTTTGTCGCCACTGGCACGTTCACCAACAGCACCAAGCAGGTGATCACATCGAACGTTGTCTGGACTTCCACCAGTGCTGCTGTGGCAACTGTCGATGCGTCGGGCTTGGCGAGCGGCCTTACGCCCGGAATGACGACTCTGATGGTGACATGCAGGGCCGCAGACTTTTGCGCGAGCGCAGATGTCGTTGGTAACGCGACGCTCAATGTGACTGCGGCAACGCTTGCGTCCATTGCACTGACGCCGGCCACTTCGAGCATCGCGCTCGGTACAACTCAACAGTTTGTCGCGACCGGCACGTACACCGACCAGACCACGCAGGATCTGAGCACGCAAGTGACCTGGAGCTCCAGTAACACGACAGTCGCAGCGCTCAGCGCGACAGGACTGGCGACTTCCGGCAGCACCGGTACGACGTCAGTCAATGGAGGTCTGGGTACCGTGCTTGCGCCAACGGTGACCTTGACCGTGACGCCTGCGACGCTCACCGCTATCGCAGTGACGCCGCCCAGCACGACCATGACCACGGGCGCGACAAAGCAGTTCACGGCCACAGGTACCTATACCGACGGTTCAACTCAAAATATCACCACCACTGCAACCTGGTCGTCCAGCCAAATCAGCGTCGCGACGATCAGCAATGCCACTGGCAGCAATGGCTTGGCAACTGGTGTGGCACAGGGTGCAGCCACGTTGACTGCAGCCCTCAATGGATCTAGCTCAAATGCGACGCTGACGGTACAGGCACAGCCAATCTTCACGGTGCCAGGCGCGTACACCTTCACGGTGCCGACTGGCGTGACGTCATTGAACGTCGTCGCGATCGGCGCAGGCGGAGGAGGTAAGTCCGGATATATCGGCGGCAATGGGGCAGTAGTTACCGCCACCATGGTCGTCGGCCCTGGGGATACGTTGAACCTCTTCGTGGGCGGTGGCGGCAACCAAGGAGGGGGCGGATCGACCAATGTCAACGCTGGCGCAACCAACCAAGTCATCGCGGGCGCAGGTGGTGGTGCAGGTGGCGGCGCGGGGGGCAATGGCAACGCTGGCGACGCTGGCGCCAACGCCGATGGATCGGGCAGCCGAGGCGTCCACATAAGCGGCGGCGCGGGCGGTCATGCTGGCATTGGCGGCTCGGGTGGCGGGGGCACTATGGGCTATCCAAATGGACCTGCGGGCGGCAGCGGCAACGGCGGTGCAGGAGGCAAGTCGTACGGGGGCGTCGCCGGAGGCGTAAGTGCGGGCGCGGGCGTCGGTGGTGACGCCGGCAACACGTGCTGCGGCGCGGGCGCAGGCGGCGGCGGTTACGGGGGCGGTGGTGCCGCCGGTGGTGGTCCCGGCTCCGATGGCGGTGGTGGTGGAGGCGGCAGCACCGGGCCCGCCGGCACGACCTATGCTGTTGGCACCAATCGCGGCGCCTCGGGTGTGGTTGGCGGCGATGGATCTATCACGATCTCCTACTGAATCGGAGAGAAGCTGATTCCGCATGTCAAGCGGCATCAGCAAACCATGAGGAGCTTTCCAACAGCTCATGGGCTTTTGGTTCTCGACCGTAGTAAAGGTGTGCGTGGAGGTACCGCTTTATGTGTGACGGCACGCGGGGCCGAAGGGAGATGCGGCATCAACCACGCTGCGCGGCCGCGGGACTGGACGGCCGGTTCTCGGCGCACTCGCTGCGCACGGGTTTTGTGACGGAGGCGGGTCTGTGCGACATGCCGATCGGCGAGGCCATGGCCATGACAGGGCGACTACCAGTCGGCGGCGATCCGTCGCAGCAAGGTGGCCAGCATGCTGGATACGCCGCCGCCGAAGGACGCATAGGCCGGGGCTCGACAGGTTTGCGCCAATAGCAGGCCTGTCAGCTGAACTTACCCACGCATGAAGGTCACCGTCGGCTCCGCGCGATTAACGCGATCGTGTCGATCCAAGGCGATTGCCATAGTCCCGAATTGGTACTAAAATGGCCGGTGCACATCGTAGCCCAGTCAAATCTCACGGCCTATTACCAGCGGCCAAATCGGGGCGACGCAAAGGCAGCAATCGAGGCGTGGCTTGATGTAGCGAAGCTGGCGAAGTGGACAAGCTCGGACGATGTGAAGGCGCAGTACGCAAATTCGAGTCTTGTCGGCGGCAGGCGCGTGGTGTTCAACATTGCTGGCAACAAGCACCGGTTGATCGTGGCGTTTGCATATCAAACGCAGTGGGGCTTTGTGAAGTTCATCGGCACGCACGCCGAATACGACTCGATCGATGCAGCAACTGTCGATCAGTTCAAGTAAATCCGTCCATCGTCAAAGGAGTGACCCAAATGGAAGTTCGAGCAATCCGCGATCAAGACAGTTACTGCGCGGCCCTGGCGCGCGTCTCAGCGCTGATCGACCTTGACCCTGCACCCGATTCGCCCGATGGCGAAGCGCTGGAAGTGCTGGGCACGTTGGTCGAAGTCTATGAAGCAAAGCACTACCCGATAGCGCTGCCAGACCCGATTGATGCCATCAAGTTTCGCATGGAGCAATCCGGCCTGACCGTCGCCGACATGGTGCCCTACATTGGTCCTCGCAATCGCGTGTATGAAATCCTCAATCGCACACGCCCTCTCACCATGCCCATGATCCGCCGCCTGCTCAATCTCGGCATCCCGGCATCGTCGCTGGTTGGTCAGCCTGAGCCGGTCTCTGCCTGACACCCGCTACGCACTGAGGGCACCCCGAGCCAGCTGTGCTCCGGCTTTTTACCGAGGCGGGTCTGCGCGACATGCCGATCGGCGAGGCCATGGCCATGACGGGGCACCGCACGGTGGCCACCTTCCAGGGCTACTTGAATCGCCCCAGCTTTGAACTGACCCCCAGAAGTTGGACAAGCCTGAGGGGTGTTGGCGCCGGCGCGGCTTTGACCCATGCCGGTATTGAGTGGCTGCAATACGCCACCATCCAACGCCAGCGCTGGCAATGATGTGAGGCGCCAGCAAACTTCTCAATTCTCCGCCGGCCGCAACAATGATGGGCATTTGAAACGCTGCGTTCGACTGGCAGGCAGATGCCCGGGTGTGCCTGCAAATCATTCAAGCCGGGTCTCAAGTAGTTACCTAGGCGAATGCTGCGCCACGTATTCCTTTCAGGAGACGCTGATCAATTGATCGATCCCGGCACGCCTCATGCATGCACGAGAGGACCAGATTACAAGGGCAACGGATATGAACCAACGCAGCTTTGCCAGCGCCGCGCACGCATTGAAGAAGAAGCGAGCGCGCCGGGAGAAGTTTCTTGCCGAGATGGAACGCGTCGTGCCCTGACCCCGCCTGATCACCCTGATAGAGCCGCTGCGTCCCACCGGTGGGCGTTTGGGCCGTCAGCCGATCGGCGTGCCCCGAATGCTGCGCATGTATTGCCTGCAGCAGTGGTACGGCCAGGCCGACGAGGCGTTGGAAGATGCCCTGTACGACAGCCAGGCACTGCGCGACTTCGTGGGCATCGACCTGTCGCGCGAATCGGTGCCTGATGCCACCACGTTGCTCAAGTTCAGGCGCTTGCTGCTGGACAACGACCTCACCAAGTCCCTGTTCGACGAGATCAACGCCCACCTTGCCGAACAGGGACTTCTGATGCGTGCCGGCACCATCGTGGACGCGACCATCATCGCGGCACCCAGCTCGACCAAGAACGCTAGCAATGCCAGAGACCCCGAGATGCATCAGACCAAAAAGGGCAATCAATGGCACTTTGGAATGAAAGCGCACATCGGTTTCGACGCGCAGTCGGGCCTGGTCCACACGGTGATTGGCACGGCAGCCAACACAAGCGACATCAACGTTGCTGGGGCGCTGCTGCATGGTGAGGAGCATGCAGCCTTCGGTGACGCTGGCTATCAGGAGGGGTAAGCGCAGAAAGCTCAACGAGTTCATCGAGCACCAATTCTTGGCCGAACGTGCGGAGAAGATGAAGGCCAGCATCCGCGACAAGGTCGAGCATCCGTTCCATGTGGCCAAGAACCTGTTTCGTCACAGGAAGGCGCGCGACAAGGGGATGGCCAAGAACACGGGACAGCTATTGAACCCGTTCGGCCTGGCCAATGTGGTCATCGTCAGGAGGTCGCTGTTGGAGGTTCGCGGGCGATCGCACGAACGTCTGGAATCTGAGGAAGACCTGGCGGCGCACACACTGAGTCTGCCGATGCGTGACACGGACTTCTTGTGTGGGAGCATCTCTGCATTGAGCGACCGCCTACACAGATCGCAGGAGGAAGTTCTCGATGACCCGATTCACCGCGTCGGGATCGGTGATCGGCCCCATATGCCCTAGGTCGGCAAGATTCACGCAGGAGACGTTCGGGAGTGCCTTCAACAGTCGACGTGCCACGCCGTGGGCAGACTGAGTTGACCGCCCGCCTGTGAGGTATAGCACCGGCATTTGGAGTCGGCCAAACTCCGAAATCGGCGTGGGTTCGGTGAACAGCGCATGAGCCCACCGTCGAACATTCACGACGGAGTCGGCGATGGCGACCTTGCGGTTTTCCGCGGTAGTGGCCCAGCTCCCCGGCCCCATCCAGTAGTCGATGAAGCAGCGGGCCGCCTCAAACCGATCTCCGCCGTCCAGTGCCGTAGCCGCCGCGGCCACCGCATTCCGGATCCCGTCCGCATCGTTCGGGGCAGGGCCTTCCATCTCGATCAGCGAGAACAGGGTTGGCTCATAGATCACCAGCGCTCGCACTCTGGTCGGGTGCTGGACAGCCGTGCGCAGGGCCACTGCAGCTCCGTACGAATGACCGACGAGCCCGAACGGATCGCCTGCCCTTCGCAACACCGGCTCTATCAGATCGACTTCGTCCTGTAAGGTAATGGTGCTGTCGGAGGGCCAGTCCGGACTCCGACCTGACCCGTACAAGTCGGGTGCGAGCATCCAATAGCGGTCCGCCAGACGCGTCATCAGCGTGCGCCACTGCCCGGACACACTGGCGTTCGAATGCAAGCAGACGATCGCAGGGCCGGAGCCGGCCTCGCGCCAATAGGGTATCGCGGCGCTCATTTGGTTTCTCGACTGCTCATGTGAAGCCTCCGGGAGGGAGACCTTAAAGCCGCCCAACTTTATCGGCAAGAGGGCCACTGGGCGCTCTTTCTTCGGGTCAGCGCCGCGTGACGACCGCCTCCAAGTACGCGCTGGGCACCACCAGAGATGCGCTGCCGGCGCGGTTTCCCTTGGTCAGCAGTTCGATCATGTCTGACTCCAGCGCCGCCGCCTTGTCGGTCGGCAGCGCGGTAAAGGCCTTGTGGGTGGGGCCGTACCAGGTGCGGAAGACTTCGACGAAGTGGGCGGCAGAGCGATAGCGGAAATTAAATAACCGTGGCGTGGTCGAGATCGTCGCCTGGGCGGGAGGGAACAACTCTATTAAGCGCGCTTCGGTGCCCCAGGCCGAGGGTGGTTTGACGCCGGCCGGTGGCGCCACGTAGCGGCCGAGCGTCTTGAAGAGCTGGCCGATGAAGCCGTCGGGCGTCCAGTTCGCTAGGCCGATGCGACCGCCAGGTCGGCAGACGCGAAGCAGCTCGGCCGCGGCCTTGTCCTGATCCGGCGTGAACATCACGCCGAAGGTGGAGAGCACCGCATCGAACGCGTTCGCTGCGAAGGGCAGCGCCTCGGCATCCGCGGTCTGGAAGCTCACCTCGAGGCGTTCGGCCTGCGCGCGCTCGGCGCCGCGATCAAGCAGAGCGCTCACATAGTCGGTCGAGGTCACCTTGCAGCCGCGCCGCGCAGCCGCGAGCGTGGCATTGCCGTTGCCGGCTGCGACATCGAGCACCTTTTCGTCGGTGCGCAGGTCGCAGGACTCGGCCAGCAGCTCGCCAACGAGCTGGAGCGTGGTGCCAACGATCGCGTAGTCGCCGGAGGACCAGGCCGCCTGCTGTCGACCCTTGACGGCCGCGAGATCGGCGGTTGTGCTGGCGGAGGTGGGCGAAGATAATGGGGACATGACGGGCTCCTTGCAGGTTGGGGATCGAAGCCTCCTTCACTTGCGGGAGACAGAGGCCAACTGTGTGCTTCGGGCGTGGCATTGAGCGCTGCAATCCGCGTGGAATTGAGCGTGGCAACGACTGTTGAATTCACTGCCTCGTCCTCCGAATTCGAGCTCCGCCTGCTCGGTCCGATGGCGATGCTGCGGCGCGGGCAGGCGCTCATCCTGCCCCCATCACGCAAGGCTCGGGCGCTACTAGCTTTGCTTGCGCTGGCCCCGCGCCCCATGTCCCGCGACCAACTTTGCGAGATGCTTTGGGACCGGCCTTCGGATCCTCGCGCCGAGTTGCGTAGCGCCCTGTCGAAGCTGCGTGCCCTTCTCGACGAGCCGCTGCGCAAGCGCGTGCTGGCTAACGCGCAAGGCGTGCATCTGGATTTGGGCGACGGAATAATCGACGTACGCGAGCTGGAGTCGCAGGTCCGCAGCCGCAACGATTCCAGCGCAACGCTGGCGTCGTCCATCCACGCGGCGGGCTTCGACGGCGAATTTCTGGCGGGCCTCGACATCGACGGTGCGCCTATCTACGCTCACTGGGTGATGGCGGAGCGGCGTCGCTGGCGCAGCCTTTACATTGCCCTGCTGGAGCGCATGGCCGACCACTTTCCGCCCCAATCCGCCGAGGCATTGGACTGCCTGAGCCGGTGGCTGCGCCTGTTGCCGCATGACCGCCGCGCGCACGAGCGCCTGCTCGACGCGCTTGCGCGGCGCGGCCAGCTTCGCGAAGGCGATGCCCATCTCGCGACCGCCGTCCGACTCTTCGACTGCGAAGGCCAGGACGCAACAGACCTTGTGCAAGCGTGGCGTCTGGCGCGTGAGCGCCACGGCGGCTCGGCGGTCCGCGCTGTGGTGCAGGAACCGCCGCCCTCCGCCAGTGAGCCACCCCACCTGCGTCGCGGGTCGGTCGCCGTCATGCCCTTCGAGGAGTTGCCTTACGGCAGTTCGAGTGGCTTCGGTCGCTACTTGGCCTACGACGTCACAACGAGGTTGGCCAAACTGCGCAGCCTGTTCGTCATCGCCCCGGCCAGCACTAGCGCACTTGAGGCGCGGGGCATGGGAGCGGAAGCCGCTGCGCGCGTGCTCGATGTCGACTACGTGGCCACCGGTCTTTTGCGCCGAGGCTGCGGGCAGATCGCCCTGTCGACCCAGCTCATCCATACCCGTAGCGCACGCGTAGTCTGGGCCGACAGCCTGAGCGCGGCCGAGTCGGAACCGTTCGACGTGCTGGACGAATTGTGCAACCAGCTGGTGGCCGCCATCGCAGACCAGGTCGAGCTCGCCGAACGTCAGCGCGCCGTGCTCAAACCCCCAGGGTCGCTCGATGCGTGGGAAGCCCACCACCGGGGCCTGGAGCACATGTACCGCTTCCGACGCGAAGAAAATGAACTAGCCCGCCACTGGTTCGAAACCGCCACACGCCTGGAGCCGGGGTTCTCGCGCCCGCACGCGGGCCTCTCATTCACGCATTGGCAGAACGCCTTCCAAGGTTGGGGCGACCGGGCGCGCGAAACAGAACTCGCCTGGCGCCATGCCAACGAAGGCCTCATCGCTGACGACCAGGATCCAGCGATCCACTGGGCCCTGGGCCGTGCTCACTGGCTGCGCGGACAGGTGGCTGAGTCACTCGCCGAACTGAACCAGTCGGTCCTGCTCAGTCCTAACTTCTCGCAGGGCCATTACGCGCTAGCTTTCGTGCACTCGCAGTCGGGCGATGCCCATGCGGCCATTGCTTCGGCCGACCACGCCCGCGAGCTGAGCCCGTTCGATCCGATGCTATTTGCCATGTTGGCTACGCGGGCGATGGCGCTGATGCGCCAGGGTCGGATGGACCAGGCCGCCGACTGGGCCGTGCGGGCGAGCGCGCGACCCAACGCACACCAGCACATCCGCGGCATCGAGGCGCATTGCCTCGAATTGGCGGGCCGCCACGACGAGGCCCTGCAGGCGGTTGCAGCCCTGCGTCGCGAGCACCCGGGCTACAGCGTGACCGACTTCCTGCGGGCCTTTCACTTTGCTGACGACGGCGAGAGCCTGATTCGGCGCGCGGCGGTGGGAATAGGCCTCGCATGAACCATTCTGGGCTGTCCGCGCCGACGCGAATTTGAGCCAGGCGCCGATATTTGAATGAGCCGGGAGATTTGAGCCGAAAGCCAAGCCTAGCGACAATTCCAGTGCCAAGGAAGTGGCTCACTGCCGCGCCGGAAGATGGCTCAAATCGGCGTCGGCGGCAACACATTGAACCATTGGCCGGCATTAGAAATCACCGCCAGCACTTGGGTTGGGAGGTGACGGTCTGGGTCAGCCCAGTGTCGGCGTCAGGGTCAAAAACGCGCCGGCGCCAACATCGCATGATGTTGCCAGCGCAACATCCGCGCCCTGCTGCACGTGTCCTGGTCTAATGAAGTCGCACACTGCGATAGCTGGCAATCAGCTGGACAGTACTTCGGGCGGCGGGTGTGATGCAAAAATGGCGGGCTGCTTCTGTCATGGCGCAGTCGGTCGGCACCTAGTCGTGCCCAAAGGCGCGTACTTGTGCACCAGAATAATGTCGATCACTTCTTTTATCGCAGCACACCTTGTTCGCGCCAAGCCGCGCCGGCTGCATCAGCTTTCATGGGCTTGTAGTAGTAGTAGCCCTGCACGAAATCGGCTCCCATTCCCTGCAGCAGCGCTACCTCGGCGGCCGTCTCGGCGCCCTCGGCCACCACGTCCAGGCCCAGGGTGTGTGCCAGCATCACGACCACTTCGGCAATCTGTCGCTTGTCATCTTGACGATCCATTTGGGTCACGAAGGAGCGGTCGATTTTTAGGGTGTCGAGCGGCAGGCGCCGCAATTGGCTGAGCGAAGAGTAGCCGGTGCCGAAATCGTCGAGGCATAACTTGACGCCCAATTCCCTCAACTGCCGAAAAATATCGAGTGCGTGATCAGGGTCGGCCATGACCGCGCTTTCGGTCAATTCCAGTTTTAGCGTGCCAGCGAGAATACCGGTCTCGCTCAAGGTCTGCGCGACCAGCGCGACCAGGCGATCATCGGACAGCTGCATGGCCGACAGATTGACACTCATCGTCAGCGGCTGCCCGCTGTCTTGCTGCCAGGTCCGCAGTTGGTTGCAGGCATTCCGAAGTATCCAACCACCCATCCCGACGATCAGGCCGATTTCTTCGGCCACTGGTATAAATTCAGCCGGGCCGACCGCGCCATACACTGGGTGGTCCCAGCGCAGCAGTGCCTCGAAACCGCGTATTTGGCCGTCGCGGGGGGTGACGATCGGCTGGTAGGCCAGCCAGAGTTCGCCACGGCCCTGCGCCAACCGCAATTCCGATTCGAGCTTCAGGCGGCGCAAAGCGTTGTCCTGCATGGCGGTATCGAACATGACCCAGCGCGCGCGGCCCTTCTGCTTGGCGTAGTACATGGCAGTGTCGGCGTCGCGCAGCATGTTATGCACGTCGGTGTAGCCGCTCGCGCTGAGGGCAATGCCGATACTGGCCGTGACGATGACCTGCTGCTCGTCCAGCACGACGGGCTCGGCCATGACACTCAGAAGCCTTTCGGCTACACGCACAGGGACCCGCTCGTTGCTAATGTTGTCGAGCAGGATGGTGAATTCGTCGCCACCCATGCGCGCCACGAAATCGGCGCCGCCAACATCGCCCTCACCGCGCGACATCATGTCGATGTGGCGCAGCGAGTTGGTCATGCGGTTGGCGGTGGCGATGATCAGCTGGTCACCGGCTTGATGCCCCAAGCCGTCGTTGACGCCTTTAAAACGGTCAAGGTCGATGAACAACACGCTGAACTGGTAGCCCGGCACGCGCTGGGCGCGTAAGTGGGCCTGTTGCAGGCGGTCAAGGAACAGCTTGCGGTTTCCCAGCTGGGTCAGCGGGTCGTGCAGCGCGTCGTGCATCAACCTGTCCTTGGTGCGCCTGCGCTCGACGACGCGCCCGAGCGTCATACCGATCTGGCCCATCAGGCGCAGCAGCGCCTCGTCGGGCGTCTGATGTTTCATGCTGAAGAACTCGAGCACTGCCACCACTTCAGTGCCGATCATGACCGGGAATGCAAACAGGGAGCGCAGACCGGCACGCTCCGCTTCCGGCAGACGCGGATGAGCATTCGCATCGAGACTGTTGGAGTTGACCCATGCTGGCGCGCTGCTTTCCCATACCCTGCCCGGTAATCCGATACTGCGTCCAAATGCGATAGATTCGGTCAGTGCGCGCAGCGCGTCGTAGCGGCCGCTGCTTTCGTCATGCCAGATCATGGTGGAATCGAACGTCGATCTGGCGTCGCCGTCGACCAGCAGTAAATGGCCTAACGGCCAGTCGGCGAACTTGCATACTGCGGCGAGGGCATGGCGCATAGCGTCTTCAACGCTGTCAGCCTCGTTCGATGCCGCAGCAATCGATTCGAGCAGGCCGATTTCCTGCTGCCGCTGGAACAGGTCGCGCAGGCCGTGTTCAGCGATCGCTTCGGCTTCGTGGCGCGCGGCAGACTCGCGCCGCAGGCGTCGGTTCAGGCGTGCGATTTCGGCGTCGGCAACCGCAGACTCAGCGTCATTGATGGAATCGGACATGTAATACGCACTTGGAAGCTCCTTCATGCATGCACTGTGACTGCGTGATGTCGGCTTGCTCCTGGAAGTGTTTGGCGGCGCCCTGCATGAAGCCTTCCGCCAACGCGCACAGCTTGCGCGGCGAGCTATAGCCAATGATCAAGCCGCCATCGTCGCCGGCGCCGAAATCGAACATCGGCGTGTTCGCGCCGGGATACAACTTATGAACCTCAGGATGAATGACGTTGTTCAAGGTGAGCAGGAAACTGCGCGTTTCGGTATGACTGCTGAAAAAAACGGGGTAGCGAGCAACCATCGAGGGTATGGCGCGCTGGCCGAACCAGCGCAGCACGTCCTGGGTTGGCAGGTTCAGCGCTTTAGATGCCGCGTCGACCAGGGCTACGACTTCGCTGTCGGGATAGTTACCGAGAGAAGTGTAGGCGCCCGACAAGTCCGCTTCATCGAGCAGCTTGTCCCAGGTCGCTTCGCCGAAATCGTTGCTGACGGCTTCCTCAAGCAAATTAAAAACAATGCCCTTCATATGCTGCCTTGCCAGGGTGATGGTCTTCGAATTATGCCTTCGGGATGCATAGTCCCGAACGTTTTGTTACGTGATTTTAGGCAGTGAAGTCCGCATCACACTCTGCCGACGGAGTGGAAGGCAATGTTGCTTATGGCCTCGGCATGGTTGGCGTAGTTGTGCTGCCAGTCGCACACCATCTTCAAGTTCAAGGAGAAGCGCTCCATGACCGAACCGTCCCAACAATTTCTTTGTGACTTACGCTGCCAACCATGCTGTACCTGTGCGCTTGAGTGCTTGAGCAACAAAGCTGAATGCCAACTGCTGACGTTCCCATCGTGCGCAGGCTGGTCGGCTGCGGGCGTCTGAGCGGGGTTGGAGCGACGAAGGCCCTGGCGACGCCGTACGCCTCATCTCGCCTTTACGTGAACTTCTTTCAACCATCGTTCAAGCTGAAATCCAAAACACGCGACGGCGCCAAGGTTCACAAGATTTACTTCACACCGGCGACCCCCTGCGATCGGCTGCTGGCTCACGCGGCCATTGAACCGCTGATGAATGCGCAGCTCAAGGCGCAGCTCGAAAGCCTCGACCCGGTGCAGTTGCTGCAAGATGTTCGGAACGCGCAGCAGCCACTGAGTGAGATCGCAGCGCATGGCGTGCCAAGCGGTGCCGCGCCGGCGAGATCGCCGGTCGTCGACGCCTTCCTCAAGAGCCTGTCCACGGCGTGGAAGAATGGACAGGCTCGACCCACGCATGCAAGCAGCCCGGCGCCAAGCACTGGTGGCGCACAAAGGTTGATCCGTTCGCCGACGCGTGGCCGCTCGTTGACGGCTGGCCGATTGCCGAGCCGTCCGCTTCGGCCAAGGAGTTGATGGAACGATTGGCAACGATGTTCCCGTAAGCCTATGCCGGCAATGCGCAACTGCGAACGTTGCAACGCCGGGTCAAAGCCTGGCGTGCCGAGCGGGCGAAAGAAATGATCCTGGGCCGACTGCGTAAGTCGACCGGCATACCGGCTGAAGTGTGAAACAGCGGCGAAAAAACCTCGCGGCTCACGGGGGCCGGGCGCTTCGTGCCCGGCAGGCTATGGACATGTGGACGATGCGCCTGTGGCTCTCCGGCCGCGACCGTGGACAACGCGCCGCTGTGCGGCCTGCGTTGCCCACCGCCGCAGCCTTCGACCACATGCCCACAGCCTTCGATCATTGAATTGAACAGGGCAGATAGAGAGCCAAAACGACAACCGGCCGGCGGGTAACATTCCTTCGTGAGACAACACGCCGGACAAAGCAATCGTCGCCAACCAGTGAGCCCCTGTAAATTTACAAAGGCATAGGCGTCAAAAACAAAGTCTCGGGGTCAAACATGACCGGCGCCGCTGCGGAAGCTTTCACAGTGCGGCACTCACAGCTGGGTCAAATTCCGTCACCACTCGGTTTCTGCCGCCCCTTTTGGCTCGGTACAAAGCTCTGTCAGCGGCACCCAGTAGTTCATCGGCACCGGCATTGGGGCCAGGGAATACCTGCGCTGCCACGCCTGCGCTGATAGAGACGTAACCCAAAACACTGGAGACAAAGGGCAACTGCAGATTCGCCACCGTCAGGCAGATAGCCTCAGCCACCACGACCGCTCCTGCTGTATCCGTCTCGGGCAGGAGCACGGCTATTTCCTCACCCCCATAGCGCGCCACGAAGTCATGGGGCTGGCGCACTGCCGACGCGATGGCACAAGCCACCGCCTGTAGGCATCTGTCGCCCGCGGGATGGCCGTAGATGTCGTTGTAGAGTTTGAAGTGATCGACGTCGACCATGATGAGTGCCATTGGCCGGCCCGTTCTGCGGGCGTTCGCGAAATCCTGCATGAGGGTTTCGTCAAAGTAGCGACGGTTTGCCAGGCCGGTCAGCCCGTCATGGTGCGCCAGGTGGGTCAGCTGCGCGTTGGTCACAGTCAATTCGTTGCGCGCTTTGCGCAACATATTTTCGTCTCGCAGTCGGTCGCGCATCAAGCGGACCACCTTGTTGCCCAACAGGCCCACAAAGCTACATAGCAGCACGATCCAGACTGTCTGAACATACGTTGTGGTCCGCCAAGGTTGCAGCAGTTCCTGCTTGGATAGCGCCACGGTCACAAACAATGGGTTGTTCTTCAGGTATTGGTAGCTCACCACCCGTTCCACACCGTCGAGGGGCGAGACGAACTCAATCGTGCCGGACCGATGTTTTTGAAGCAGCAAAAACTGGGCAGTACCCGCTACGGTTTTGTCCATGTCGGACTCAGTAAACGGACGCCGCGTTAACAGACCTCCTTCGGACAGGCTCAGCGACAGCGCCCCGTACTGGCCAATCTCGTAGTCCGCCATCAACTGCTGGATATGGGCCACTTTGACGGTGGCAAGCACCACGCCGGTGAAATGGCCGTCCAAGTCGTTGAGGCGCCGCGAAACCGGAATGAGCCAGACGTTGCCAATCCGACTGAGATAAGGCTTGCCCAGATGGCGCGCCAGGCTCAGGCTGTCGCGGTGGTAAGTAAAATAGGCCCGCTGGGAATCGTTAGCAAGCGCATTGCCAGTTGATTCGGAACTGACGATCCGCTGGCCTTGGGCGTCCATTACAAAGAGGCTGTGGATCTGCTCAGTCGCCGCAGCATAGTTGACCAGCATGGGGTGCATGTGTTGGACAGCGATGGGGTCCCCGTCCACGCGCCCAAGTTCAAATGCCACCGTGTCCAGAATTCTGGCAGTTTCGGAAAAAAGGCTGTTCATCTGCTGGGCAATCGCCCGCGTCAGATTCATGTCGGCCAGCGTGGCCTGACGGATGGCTTCATCGCGCGCCTGAAGCGCCAGCCAGACATTGACCCCAAGCAGTGCCACGCACACGAATACCACGAACGCCGTGATCGCCATTACCGCTCGGCGAGGCGAGCTCGCACGAGTGTCAGGCTGTTTTAGGCTCGACTCAGGAACAGCGAGACTTTTATCTACAAGCATCTTGGTAAGCCAGAAAAAAGTGTGTTGCGGGAAGGCCCAGATAAAAACAACGTACGGCAATCCAAACTTTTCTCACAACGCCATTAAATGTCACGCATGTCAGAATTTGTCACAGCGCTTCAAATTGTCAGATCAAATGTGAAACTTAACCCATTAAAACGGAATGCAGTTTTCGGGACGTCGGGAGACGTGTAAACGGGCGCCTCCCGGATTGCAAGAACTCATGTTCGTGACGATTCAGGAGACAGGGCTGCAGTCTCATATCCAGCCTGTTGCTTGTTTCGTTGTTTTCATCTTCTTCGCCGTCTGTACGCGGCCAGCCACGCCTCGGGGCGTCAGGCTGGGCCGGGTGCCGGGGCCGCCCAGATCGTCCGCGCGAGCTTGTTCGCGACCGCGGCGACGGCCACGCTTGCGGCCGGCGCTGCAACAAGGCGGTCAGCCATGGCCATGTCGGACCATCCTTGGATCGGATCACGACGGCCCGGGTACCGTGCATCAGCAGCGTTCGCAGGTAAGCATCGCCGCGCTTGCTGATGCCCAGCTGCCGTACCCGTCCACCGGTGCCAGTCTGGCGCGGAAGCAGTCCGGCCCACGCTGCAAACTCCCGTGCATCCTTGAACGCAGTCAGCTCTCCCATGCTGGCGACGACCGCCGTCGCCGTAAGAAGACCAACGCCGGGAATTTCGGCAACAGCCTTGCAGGCCGGTATTTTGCGTTGGCGAAAAGCGGAAACTGCCGGGGTGCATACAAGGGTGTGCCCCCGCATTCTCAGGTGCTTTCCACTTGGGTGGCATGAGGAACAACCGCATCCAAACCAAGTGAAATAACAGCTCATGCTGGGTGACGATCCGCGTCAAGTGCAGGATCAAGGAACTAGTTCGTTCAACGACTCCTCTCGGCATAGTGCAAGGCTCCTGTGCCGTCCCAGCCGCGGTTTAAAATCAGCGTCGCCCCGACACGGCTTCGTCACTTCGTACCCCTGGTTAAAGTCAACTTCAGGGTGACAACGGGCCGTAGCAATCGCACAACTAAATGCGGTTCAGCGCGCGCAGCAAATGATGGGGCTTGACTGTTCGGCAATCTCATATCGCCGGTACTGCGACATGGTTACTGATCGTGGCCCCATCCCCGTGAAGCCAGCTTGTCGCCCTATCGGCCGCCATTGGTCGCGCGTAGAAATAGCCCTGCCCTTTGTCACAGCCGAGGGTCCGCAGCAACGCTGCTTGGCCAGCGGTCTCAATACCCTCTGCTACCGTGACCATGCCCAGACTTCGCGCGATGTGGACGATCGCCTCGATGAGTACGCGGTGGTGTGCACTGGCTTCGATCGGGGTGACAAAGGAGCGATCGATCTTGAAGACGTCGACAGGAAGTTCGTGCAGGCTGGACAGCGACGAGTAGCCGGTCCCGAAATCGTCAAGCGCCAAGGTCAACCCGAGTCCCCTGAGCTCACTCAACCGGGCCTGAACCGCAGTGTCTTGTGCGGCCAGGCTCTCAGTGATTTCCAGCTGCAGACAGGCAGCCGGCAACCCGCTTGCCTCAAGCGCGTTAGCGACGCGCTCGACGATCTTCCGATCGGCAAGCTGCGCTCGCGACAGATTGACAGAGACCGTACGGGGTGCCCGGTCGCCCAGGAGCGCGCGCCATACGACAAGTTGGCGGCAGGTGTCGTTGATGATCCAGTCGCCCAACTCGCGGATTAGGCCGGTGGCTTCGGCCACCGCGATGAATTCGGCCGGCATGACCATGCCTCGTTGCGGATGGCGCCAGCGCACCAGTGCTTCCATTCCCACTACTGAGCCGTCCGCAAGGGCGACGATTGGCTGGTATTCGGTGCACAGTTGCCCCCCGGACAGCGCGGTGCGTAACCCTAGCTCCAGATCGCCGAGCTGTCGGGCGCGATCCATCATCTCCGACTCAAAAACGACGCGGCGTGCACCTCCTGCGCGCTTGGCATCGCGCATTGCCAGGCTGGCGAGCTCCAGCAGTCCTTCGGCATTGCCAGAACAGCCCTTGCCTGTCACCAAGCCCACGCTCGCCGACAGGTGCACAGTCTGCTCGCCGATGGCGTAAGGCTCCTGCAACATGCTGACCAACCGATCCGCTGCGCCGACCGCAGCGAGCACACTGCCTTCAAGCATATCGAGGAACAGCACGAATTCGTCTGCGCCCAGCCGTGCTGCGAGGGGCGATGGCGTGCCGGAGGAAAGAGAAGCGCCCAACTCGTGCGCGGCCGCGCTCACGCGGCGTCCCATGAGACACAGCACTTCGTCGCCGGTCGCGTGGCCGAGGGTCACGTTGATACGTTCGAATCGGTCTGCGTTGACGAGCATGAGCGCAAAGTCGTACGCAGGTTCTTCCTGTGCCCGACTTAGCGCCCGGTGAATTCGCTCCAGTACCGCCGTTCGGTTCGGCAAAGATGTCAACGCATCAACGCGCTTTTGCCCATGAAGCAGCGCCTGCAGCCGCTGCTGTTCGCGCTGCACCACCACGCTTATGTCCGTCACACAGGCCATCAACGTGGTGTCGTCCAGCCGCATCATGTGAAGTCCCAGAAATAGCGGCTCACCTCGCGTTGCGCCGAGCTGCCGGACCTGCAGTGGCAATGCGTCGCAAACGATATCGCCAGGCTGCGCATTCGCGTTTGCAAGATTGCGCAATCCGGGCGCCACGGTCTTCAATACATCAAATAGGTTGTCCAGCGCTCCGTCGACCGCCAGCGGCATTAGCAACTGTGCCGACATCGGATTGATCAGAATGATCGTGCCGTCGAGTGTGGTTTGGATCAGGCCGATCGGTGCGCGATAGAGAAACTGGACAAGGGCTTCGTCGGCGGCGGCTTCAGCCATGAATGTGTTTGGCGAGATTGCGATCGGCATCGGCGCCGGCATCGGTCTTACCTACCCAGCGCTCAACGCGGTTGCGGCCTTTCGACTTGGCCAGGTACATTGCCGAGTCGGCGCGTTGCAGCAACTCGTCCACGCCGTCAATGCCTTCTTGCATCGTCGCAACCCCGGCGCTGATCGTGTAGCGGATGAAGGTGCCGTGAATCTCGACGGCTTGCGCTTCAATGCTGCGGCAAAGCCGTAGCGCAGCAGCTTCGGCGGCTTCGAGTGTGATCCCCGGCATCAGGACGGCAAACTCTTCTCCGCCCACCCGCGCGACGACGTCCATCGCATGAAAGGTAAACGACATGCCTGCGGCAAGATGCCGCAACACGGCGTCTCCTCCGGAATGCCCATGTTCATCATTGATTCCCTTGAAGTGGTCTGCGTCGATCATCACCACGGAGAGGGGCCTGGACATTCGCATCCAGCGCCGGAGTTCGAGATTCGCTGCGTCAAAAAACGCGCGACGGTTGGCCAGTCCGGTGAGGTGGTCGCTCGAAACCGACTGCCGCAGCGCCTCGGTGGCGTCGCGCCGGTCGGATATGTCGCGAATGATCAGACTGTAGGAACGCTCCGTCTGCCGCTCGTCGGACGGGTCATCACCAGGCACGTGCAGCGGTGCGATCAGGCAGCTACCCCAATAGCGCGTCCCGTCGGCCCGCACTCGCCATCCCTCGTCGAGGCTCCAGCCGCTGTCGTCGGCCTCGTGCAGCCGGTCGAGCGCACGGTCGCCCGACATGCCGTCCAACGGATAGAACATTGCGTAGGAGTGTCCGACCGTAGCTTCGCCAGCAAAGCCCGCAACACGCCCGATGCTCGGGTTCCAGCTCTGTGCGCAGCCGTTCGCATCCAACGCCACCAGCGCGTAGTCGGTCAGGCCGGTCACGATGGTGTTTATCCACGCCAGGCTCTGGCGCAGTTCGCGATCGCGCTTGACGGATTTGGTGACGTCGCTGAGCACGGCCATCAGTCGCCGGTCGTCCAGCTTGAGCAGGCTGAGCGACAGGATTTGTGCGTCTTTGTGGCCACGTCCCGCGTTGACTTGCAGGTGTAAGGCATCGCAAACCATGCCATGACTGCCTTCAAAGGCGGCGGCCATGTGCCGAAGGTCTGGCGCCACACCTTCGAGCGCAGTGAACAGATTTGACAAACCGCCATCGCGCGACAACGGCATCAGCAGTTGGGCGCACAGCGGATTCACCATCACGATCTCGCCGTCGGTATGCGCCTGCACCAGTCCGATGGGTGCGATATACAAAAACTGCGTCAGCGCCTCGTAGTCTTCCTCAAGTGAAAAAGCCATGTGGGAGAGCTCAGCCCACGCGCTGGACAAGAACGTAGCGGAACAGCCCGCTGGGCGACGCGAGCAAACGCAATTGGACCTTGACAGGCCGCATGCGCAGGGTCAGCACGTATTCGATGACCTGGTCGAGGGTTGTACCGTGCTCTACGGCATCCTCGAAGCGCTGTGCAACCAGAAAGTTGTTCATGCACGGTGCAACAACGGTAAATAGGGGCTGGCTCAATACCCGCTGCGGGGAGAGTCCAGCCGCTTGTGACTCAAACGCGTTGTAGCGGCGCACCACACCACTTGCATCGAAGCCGATAACGCCAAAATCAAGCGCATCCAGTTGCGCGTCGGTGAACCCGTCCAGCGTGCCGAGAAGCTCCGGCGTAGCAAAGGCGGCGTATACGATAGGTGTCATTGAGAGTCCACAAATTAATGAGAGGCGGAGTGCATTTCGGCGGTCGTTCAGCTATGGGTGCGCTCCTCGTTGGAATAAGTATGAGCCCGACTGCCGTCGCCTCTTTGTTTTCGGCACTGTGGCCAAAAACTTAAGGCCGTAGGTCGAACCCGATGTCACCCTTCGCGGTGCCGTTCGCTGCGGTTGTCTCCAACAGCTGCTCTGCCAACAAGAACTGCGCGCTCCTCGATTCGATTGCGGCGGCGCTCGTCGTCTGGCAGCATCGCGCCGTGCTGTTCCGTCTTGTCTATGTCAGTCGTGCGGTTTTAGAGACCGGTAACGACTTGCCCGCCATCCTGAAGTGGTGCCACGAGGTCAACCCGGGCCTTGGAGTGACCGGCGTCCTGGGTTTCCTCGATGGGGTGTACTTGCAATACCTCGAGGGTGAAGAAGCCGTTGTCGAGGAACTTTTTGCCAGAATCCAGTCGGACATTCGCCACGCGGATGCCACCCGGCTCGAGTGGCGCACGCTTCCCCGGCGCGCTTTCCCCGACTGGTCAATGCATCTGCTGGAATGGGATGCGAACAACATAGCCGTTTTCAGAAGCTTCTCGCCCGGCGCTAACCTTGACTTGTATGCGAGCGATCCACCTACTGCGGCGCCACTTTTGCGCGCGCTCATACGGGGGCCCGACTAGAAGCTCCAAGCTAGGTGAGCGCTGGCACCTCGAAGTAAGCACAGCTCAGGTGCGCATCGGGCTTTATACGGATGTCCGGCGTTCAGCTTGCGGTGGAATGAAGAACGAAATGAAGAAGGTCGATCACGCCATCGGTGGACGTCGCGTTGGTGAAGGACGGGCAGGCAATCGCGGGATGCAGCGTTGTGGGAGTTTGCGCCGAGTATCTTGTCACCCTGACAACCGCTAATTGAAGACATCGAGAACGTTCGACGGGGGAGCCAACGTATGGCGGCCGCAAGACACTAAGACGATTTCGACGCAGCATCGACTCTGCGCGGGTATCGGTCCAGCCCACTTTTGACCCAAACGCCGGAATTACGCTAAGCCTGTCCAGCAAATCACGGTCTCCGTATTGGCGAAAATCGTAATCCCCGCTCTCGGGTCACGAAGACGCCGGCATAGGGCTCAAATTAGGATCGTGCGCAACACAATAGTTTGCTACCAAGCTGTGTCAAAGCATGGACATGTGGCCGTTCTGAGCTTACATTAACTTACATTAACGTCAACTATCGGGAGTGCGATGAGCCAGCTGATTCGTTTCACATATGCCAGCCGTTCCACCTCGCCGCCTGAGGCACAAGTGCAGGGCCTCGATCTGGGTGTGGCCCGCATTCTTGCGAAGTCGCGAAAGAACAACCGACAGCAACAAATCGTCGGTGGCTTGTTATTCGGCGACGGGTGCTTTTTGCAGTGTCTTGAAGGCGAGGAAGAGACCGTCTTGACGCTCTACAAGAAGATCGAAGCCGATCCTAGGCATTGCGACGTAACGGAACTAGCACGCGTGCCGGTCAGCGAGCGTACATTCGGCGACTGGTCAATGAAGTATGTGCCCGGCGAGAGGGCGCTAGGCGACTTAATGCGAGGCTGGGGAATGGAACGGTTTAATCCGTATGTCTTTGCGCCAGAGCAGCTCGAAGCGGCAATTACCTATTTGCGACAACAGGCCGATGCGGCGCGCCAGTTGCCGGACGAAGAGCAACTAGAGCGATCCAAGAGGCAAGCGCCGCAGAGCTATATTGGCAAGAATATTCCTCTGCCAGTGGCGGCGGTTAAATCTGCCGGCAGCTTGGATAAGGTGCCCGCACAAGGGATGGCTGGTCCTTTGAAGTGGGTAATGACCAGCAGCGTGGTCGCGATACTCGGTACGTTGGTGTATTTCGCTTCTCGATGAATCCGGTCAGTCTCGGCAGCTTCTGAGACGTCGCAGTGCTGGCACCGGGTCGCTTTTGACCCAGACGCCGAAATTGTGCGCTTACCCTGTCCAGCGCCTTGCAATCGCCGTGTTGGCGGAAATCACAAGTTCCACTCTTGGGTGAGTAAGACGCCGGTATAGAGGTCAAATTCAGTCCGGACGCAACAATCATGGCTTCGAAGCATGCAAGGGGCGAGACTTTCTGCAGACGGGAGTGCGGCGGAAATCTCGGAATACATGAAGGTAGTCCATGTACAGAGCTGGCCCCGGAAATCCGAACAATCTGAATCGCCCCGGTTTTGAACTGACCCCCAGAAGTTGGACATTGTGATCCCGCCGATCAGGCGGTGTTTCTCAACCGGTATTGAACCGGGCTAAGCCCTTTCAATCGCAGCTTGATGCGCTCGTGGTTGTAGTAGTGGATGTATTCATTCACGCCCGCTTCGAGCTCATCAACGTCGCCAAGTTTTTCAAGGTGGAAGTACTCCGCCTTGAGGGTGCCAAAGAAGCTTTCGATCACAGCATTGTCAAAGCAATTGCCTCTTCGGCTCATGCTTTGCGTTACCCCGCGATGCGCAAGCATCGCCCGGTATGGCTGCATTTTGTAATGCCAGCCTTGGTCTGAATGTACGGTCAGTCCAGCGACGTGTTTGGCCCGCGCAAGTGCCACATCCAACGTACCGGAGACCAAGTCGAAGACAGGGCGCCTGGCCATGCGGTGCGCAATGATCTCGCCGTTGTACAAGTCCATGCAGGCCGACAGATAGAGCTTCTGCCCGTTCACGTTGAACTCGGTTATGTCGGTCGCCCATTTCTCATTGGGAGTCTTCGCGAAGAAGTCTCGCTTCAGGACGTTTGGCACGTGCACATCGCTGATTTCAGGGGCGTGCCGAGAGCGCTTCCTCGCCCGAATCAGCGCGCGCAATCCCATCTCCTTCATGAGGCGCTGGACGCACTTGTGGTTGACGGACACCCCCAGCGAATTGCGCAGCGCTGCCGTGATTCTTCGGTAGCCGTAGCGGCCTTTATGTTCACCGTAAACGGCGCGAACCTTTGCCTCCAAGCCGCTTGGCTCGATACGCTGGATCGCGTTGCACTGGTAGTAGAAAGTGCTGCGCGCAAGCCCTGCTGCCCGCAGCAGGTCCGCCAATTTGTGGTGATGCCTCAATCCGAGTATCAAGCGCGCTTTGTCGGCGCAAGTGATCTCTTCGCTCGAATCAAGGCGTGCACTTTTTTTAGGTACGCAACCTCCGCGCGCAGTCGCTCAACCTCTTCACGCAGCGCACTGTGCGAGCTCGGGCTGTCCGCGTCTGGTGGTTCTGGATTAGGGTTCTCTGCCTTCATGGGTCGCGCTTGCCTTCTGCTCTCGAGTGCTGCCACACCGCCTTCATCGAAGGCGCGCCGCCAGACAACGACTTGGTTCGGATTGCGAATATCGTAGATCGCGGCCACCTGGCGGCTCGAGAGCTGTTCACGATCCTGATGCGACAGTACCTGTAGCTTGAAATGCGCGGTGGAGGAGCCTCGTTTGGGCCGCAAGCCGGCAATTCCGTGCAACCGGTAGTGGCTGACCCAGGTGCGAATTTTCTCTTCGGGCACTGACCAGCGTCGTGCAAGCAACTTGGTACCGCCCTCGCCAGCTAGAAAGCTCTTAATCACTTTGAGCTTGAACTCTGTCTCGTACTTCTCCATGGGACCCCTTGAAGTTCGTCCAACTTCTGGGGGTCAGTTCAAAGCCGGGGCGATTCAGGCTTGGGTTGGTAGTGCGCGCTGCTGAGACTGATGCTCAAAAGTTGAGCCTGCCGCATGATCAACAGCCCAAGGTCACGCTCGAGCATCGCTTTACGCGCAGCAGGCCGGCCTTGCCGAGCTTACGACGGGGTATTCTGCTCAGCTTTGCTCCTGTGGTCACGGGGCGATGTCCTCGCCCTTGGGAGCAGTTTCCTCACTTACCGGATTGTTCAGATTTCCGGAGCCGCCTCTCTCCAACCCTTTTCTTGGCTTGCATCTGGCCGCTTCCAGCTGTGGACCGCGCCGTAGCGTATCCAGTGTAAGGGTGCCCAGCTGATCGTTATCAAAACCCGTGAGAAGCTCAATGGCGCGACCCAATGCCGGCTCAAGTACAGGCGCAATTACTCGCTCCTTGCCGTGCTGAGTCAGCAGCGCCACTTTCCGACCTGCGTAGCGGGAATACTTCAACATCAAGCGATCTCCAGGTGCATCGGAGACCAAGCCCCGTGCTCATAACGCTCGAAGCCGGCTGGTACAAAGCGCCAAAGGTAAAGCCAGTCATTGGCTAGCAGTTGCCTGACGACCGCATGCTTGCCGATTACAGCGTCAATGGCCGCCTGCGGCGCATCGATGACCACGGTCAGCCGCAGAGGCTCATGCACCCAGCGTTCGCCGTCATGCAGCGACTGGCGGGACAGACCGATCCGCAAATCGCCGCCGTTGCCCTCGAAGATGCCGATGCTGCCACCCACCACGTTGTGCAGCACCTTGTTGCCGCTGCCCAAGCGTAGCGGATCGCAGGTGGACGCGTGGTACTGCCAGTTGATCCAGTGCGCAACAAGCATCGGCGCGGTCATCAGCAATTCTAGAATGCTGCCGTCGGCGTCCTCGGCCGAGTCATAGTCATGCAAGAAACTGCGGCCGTCCAAGGCGACACCACGAGTTTTTTGACGGGGCGCGATGATGAAAGCGGCGTTGCCTGCGAGGCCCCACTCGGGCCGGGTTTGGGCTCCGTCATTGGCACGGCTGCGCAATTGCTTCAGAAGTTCGTTATGTGGCGCGCGCGGGTCGAGCTTGAGACTTGCCGCGCGCTCTCTGCGCACCTGGTCGCAGGCATGTGCAAAGATACGGCGAAGTCGCTCCCACCGGGCGTTTGCATGGGGCGGCAGAAGGTCAAGGTCAAAGCCTTCGATTTCGTCCGTGGTCGTGTTGTGCAGCGCAGCGACGAAGACCGTGGACGCGGGGATGGTAATACCGCCTGCCAGCAAACCTCCGCGCACGGCGCGATCGTTGAGCAGCTGTGCAAGGGCGCGGGCATTGACCTCGCCGGTCTGCCCACAGCACGCACCGCAATCCAGCGCTGCGGCCTGAGCGTTGTTGGCAGACTGGCTTCCATGCCCAACCAACAGCACAAGAGGGGCAATGTGTTTGTCCAACCCCATGGCGTGCAGCACGCTGCCAGCCAGCGCGATCTTAATATCGGGATCGAGACCGACCAGCTGCGGACGGCAGATCGGCCGATAGCGCGCCGGCAGTCCCGCGAGGTCGTCCCGGGCCCTGGCCTGCCTGGATGGCAGCAGCCATTGTCCAAGCTTGCCCAGATACCCAAGTCCGACAGCTTCAACAAACGAGAAGGAAGCACTGGGCCAGCGGCTGGCGCCCTGCCACTGATCGGAGAGGGCGAGATGAACTCGACGCGACCGACCGGCGGCAGTTTGAAGTGTCGCAGTGGAGTCGCGATAGGCTGGATCGGACGAAACGATGCAATCGGTCACCTCCATGACAGGCGCCAGCAGGCCGGGCAATTGCGGTCGTCTGGCTCGCGTACCCAGCGGCGTGTAAGCAACTGGAAGACCAAAAAAACCAGCGAACCCTAGTGTCTGGACAGCTGGCCATACGGCTTCGAGTGCACGGCGCAAAGGCTCGCTGCGCACATCGATGCAGAAGGCGGCCTGGACCTCGATAGTCTTAGACGTTAGCGCCGGACGGCTTGCTGCAAGAAGTTTCTGGGCGAGTTCGCGCTGGTAGCCAACTTCAAGTGCTACTTGCCAGACTTCGTCGATCACCTGTGCTTGCTCAGCTTTACCCAACAAAAATTGGGCTTGACCCCAGGCCTCATGCAGCGCTGCAAACGCCTGCTTGGCCGCAACGTCATCTTTGCATTCAAGAAGCAAAGCGCCCCAGGCCAGACGGATTGCGAGCAACTCACGCAAATGCACGTCCAACTGCCCCTCGAGAGCGGCTTGCCAGCCTAGATAGGCACACCATGAGGCCCAGCCGTTGACGGTGAGAAGCACGGCCTCCAGATAGTCCGCCCATGCCGCCTTCGGCAGGCCCAGACGCGTTAACACCCAATGCTCAGCATCCCTCGCCGTGGCCGGGAGAGCGTCCATGGCACTGCCGATATGAGGCAGGCCCATAAGCAGGCCAATGCCATGGTCATGTTGGAGAGTCTCACGCCAGAATGCATACAAGCCTTGGGAGCGCTCCGGCCGCCAATCGGCCTGGTGCTCATCGAAGTAGGCCGCACAGGTCTGGCTTACCTGGTGCGTGATGGCCTGGCGCCAGGACAGGCGGGTATGGCGCTGCGGATCGTTGTCGAGCACGTCAATCAGCAGCGGCAGAGGATGCACAAAGGCTTCGGCTTGCAGCGCTTCTACGCACTGGTGAGGTGTCAGGCGCATGGCCCGTGCTTCTGGCAGGCGGCGCAGCGCACAATCCAAATCCGTCGGGCTGATGCGGCCCTCGGCCCATGCACGTTGTTGCTGATCCCTCGGTGGGAACACACGGATGTTGCCCAATACTTCCATGCGGGCGGCAACTTGGCGCACCGGCATGTCAATTCGCGACCAGTGCGGGTTGACCGCAATAGCGCGGTCCAAAGGCCACGCAGGTGCGATCGCGCGGCAGGCCTGGCTGCAAGCCAATTCAATGTGTTCGTTCTGCGCGGTGTTCTTATCAGGAACGTTTTCGATTTCCAAAACCCCTTCCACTTCTGGCTGGGCAAAGGCTAGATGAGTGTTGATCATGCTTGTCTCCGTGATAGTCGATTTAGTGGGGGGCATTCATAAGTGCGGATGTCGCGGATTTGGGGTGATCGTCTCGATGGTCGGGCGTCCAGGGGGCTGGCCAGAGTTGCAAGGCGAACCGTGTGTAGGCCTCGTCGACGTAAAACCCTGCATAGCTCCATCGCCGCCAGCGGCTTAGAACCTGTGGTCGAAGTTGCAGGAGCGCGAGGCAGAGGTACATCGCCACCATGCCCACCAGGGCGACAAGGCCAAGCAGGTGTTGAGGAGCATCCAAAATACCAAATGGCAGCGAATGTGCGAGCAGGGCGGCGCCCGTCAGACCGGAGACCATCAGCAGGCCGAACAGCATCTGCTTTGCGCGTTGCCCAAGGTCAGCCGGTATATCTCCCGACCACAGCAATGGCGCCCAGGCCAGTCCCAGCACTGCGCTCCACCACCAGGGCCAGGGTGCGAGGCCGGACAACGACTGGATCATCAGCACGATCGATATTGTCAGCACCGGTGCAAATATCGTGCTGAATGCAGAAGGAGATACAGGACTGTGCAAGGCCTTCAGACGGGTCTGGCGCACGACGCTCGAAGCCGACAGGAAGGCATGTGCCTTGTAAAGCGAGTGGCCCAATAGATGTAACGCTGCAAGGGTATACAAACCGACGCCGCATTCCAGCACCATAAAGCCCATTTGCGCTACGGTGGACCAAGCCAGCCGCACCTTGATGCTGATGCGCGTGAGCATTACCAGACCGGCCAGGACGGCCGACACCAATCCGAAGATCACGAGAAGCCAGCGTGCAGCGGGTACGGCCGCTAGCAGCGGTGCAAAGCTGATTAAAACGTAGCCGCCCAGGTTCACCACGCCGGCGTGCAGCAACGCGGAAACAGGGGTGGGTGCTTCCATCACCTGTATCAGCCAGCCATGCACTGGCATCAGCGCCGTGCGCAGCACGACAGCGAGTACGAGGCACATCGCGCTAATTTGCAGCGCGGCAGAGGCGCCGTTGTGTGCTAAGTGCTGCCACAGCGCCGGCAACGAACCACTGCCGACCGACCACCACGCCAGCCCGGCTGCGGTCAGCAAGAGCGCGTCGGCCAGTCGATCGGCTAGCCGTTTTTTGCAGGCGGCCAGCATGGCAAATGGGCGGTCCGGATAGAAGCACAGCAGTCGCTGCAGCGCCACCCCGACGCACGCCCAGGCCGCGACCAGCACCAGCCAGTGTTGCGCAAGCAGCAGCAGGTGCACGGCCGCGAGCACCGCAGAGAGCGCCGCGACGTATCGACGCTGCGCGGGTTCCCCCTGCAGGTAGCGCGCAGAAAACGCGCCGATCACAGAACCCAGCGTTTGCACCAATATCGCCATCCACACGCCCAGTGCGCTGGCTCCAATCCAGTCGAGTAACGGTATCGCGGCCAGCGCGTGGCGCAACGGCGTCGACGTGGATGCCGGCAGAGAAGGGATGAACGACCAGGCCAGGAGGTTTGCAAGGCACGCAATCGATGCCAGGGCCGACAGCGCGCCGAACCGGCGCCAAGACACCGCAATCGGGCGGTCGGCAGGTAACGGGAAAATCGACGCCAGTCCCATCAGAACGGGTGGCGCCAGCAGGGTTGAAATCATGAGAGCTTTAAGCGTATTCATGGAGTTGTGAGCGGTGTGGGATTTGCAGCAATCGTCATTGCGGTGGACAGTTCTGTAAATTACATTTATAAGAACTGATTGATATCGAAAAGAGAATGATGCAGCTGGACCAACTCAACTTCCACCACTTGCACTATTTTTGGTGCGTGGCCAGGACAGGAAACCTCACGCGCGCTGCAGCAGATCTGCATGTTTCCCAATCGGCTTTGTCGACGCAGATCCGCCAATTGGAGGACCGCCTCGGGCAGGCCCTTTTCACCCGCAACGGCCGACGGCTGAAGTTGACCGATCCGGGTCAGCTAGTCCTCTCCTATGCCGACACCATCTTTGGTCTGGGCCGCGAAATGCTCGGCCGTTTGCAGGGGCGCAGTGACGGCGTGACCCGACTTCGCGTGGGCAGTGTGGCTACGATGTCACGCAACTATCAGGAAAACTGGATTCGCCCTTTGCTTGGCGATCCGTCGCTGGTGCTTACGTTGGAGTCGGGATTGCTCGATGGGCTGCTGGAACGACTGGCGCAGCATCAGATCGACGTGGTGTTGGCGAACGAGCCAGTGCCTGTAGACCCCGATCGGCCTATGCACTGCCGCTTCCTGGGCAGCCAGGCGATTTCGTTGGTCGGACCGGCAAAGGTCTGGAAAGCGAACAGCCTGCGCGTGCCGCACGACCTCGATGGTCTGGACATTGCCTTGCCGGGTCAACGGCACGCCTTGCGTGCACAGTTCGACTCGCTGTGCGCGACGGCGAATGTGACGCCCCGGTTGCGTGCCGAAGTCGACGATATGGCCATGCTGCGTCTGATCGCGCGCGACAGCGGCTGGCTGGCCGTGTTGCCAGAAGTGGTGGTGCAGGATGAGCTGCAGGCAGGCATTCTCATCGCTGTAGGACACTCGACGCAATTGCAGGAGCGCTTTTACGCCATCACCACTCCACACCGTCATCGCATCGAAATTTTGGATTTGCTGCTGTCGGAGGCGCCGATGGCGTTTCCTGAAACGGTCACCATTTGATCGTGCTGAGCGAAATCATGAGAAGCGGGGTCGAAATGGCACCGTCGTCGACAACCGAAGGTGGCTGCCCGTATCCACGCGCGCTAGCATCCGGCGTTAAATTCGAGCAGGTCTGCAACAGCGCGGCCGAAAGAACAGTCGGTACCAAGCCCCCAAGCCTATTGAAAAGCCGTCACATAGTTACGTACGGGTGTGTGTGCCGCATCGATTTTTGAGCGTAGACCGTGAAGAACATCCAGAACCTTGCCGGGCAAATTTTGCGTCAACGCTATGCGGTACCCATGGTTGTCGTTGCGGCCTTCCTTGCTCTGATCGTCAATGAGGTGGCTTTTTATCGCACCTCCGTCATGGTGCGAAGAGGCATTGAACTGACTGACGCGCGCATCGGTGCCGCACGCATTCTGCAGTTGCTCACCGATGCGGAAACCGGACAACGCGGCTATCTGTTGACCAAACAGGATGCCTTCCTTGCACCTTACCGTTCGGCTCTGAAGGAACTACCTGAACCGCGTGCAAACTTGCGCCGCTTCTTTGCTTTCACCGAGAGCGATAAGCAGACACTCGCCCGGCGCTCGAACGCGATCATCGACGCCAAGCTGGCAGAGATGGCACAGACGCTGGCACTGGAAATGCAAGGAAAGCATGTAGAAGCCATCGCCTTGATCGGCTCAGGCGCAGGCCGCGATCTGATGGAAAGCCTGCGCGAGATTTTCAGTCAAGAACTGGATCAGGCGGCGCAAGCTCAGGCGTTGGCTCGGTCCTCAATTTATGACGCGCTGCAATTTAATCGCATCGCGGCGGCATTGCTAACCTTGGCCAGCATGGCCGGGGTAATCGTCTATCTGCAGCAGTTAAAGCAACGCGATCGCGAGCAGGTGGAGCGCGCAGTGTCACTCGAAACCGTGGTGCGTACCCGCACACGCGAGTTGCGCCAGCTTGCCCGCCATTTGCAAAATGTGCGAGAAGACGAGCGAGGGTATCTAGCCCGAGAAATTCATGACGAACTTGGAGGCCTGCTTACCGCAGCCAAATTGGATCTGGCCCGTATGCGTTCCAAACTGAATGATGGTCCGGCGCTCTTAGAAAGGTTGGAGCATGCCATTGAACTTCTGAATCAAGGCATTGCATTCAAGCGTCGCGTGATCGAAGACCTCAGGCCTTCGTCACTGGAGATATTAGGAGTTCGGGCTGCGATCCTGACTTTGTGCGAGGACGCGCAACGAGCGCTTGCGATACCGGTGACTGCCGAGCTCGACGAGCTCAAGCTGATCCCGCCCGACGATCTTGCGGTTTACCGTTTCGTCCAGGAGGCTATGACAAACATAGCCAAGTATGCCGAGGCCACGCATGTCTGGGTCAAGCTTTGGGGCGAAGTCGATTCTGTGGGTATCGAAGTCCGGGATGACGGCGTCGGATTTGTCCGAAATGTGGCTCTTCTCGGTCGACAGGGGCTAGCCGGAATGCGATTCCGGGTCGAATCGTTGGGCGGCTCAATGACCATCGAGTCATCACCCGGGAAGGGTACTGTACTTCGCGCGCGGCTGCCGCTCGCAGAGCGGCCGGTCAATGCGGCGGGGCAAGGGAAGGGTCCTGCATCACATGGTGCAAAGTTGGCCTGAGCTGTCTCGAGAGGGGAGTTGTCCATTCCCGCAAACGCGCAAAGCAGAGCCGTGCAAAAAACATCTGGATGGCCTCTTTCTTTCCGGTATGGCTGGCGTCGCTCCGTCTCGGCGCTGGCATAAGGTGCAGGCGGAAGCGGCGGGGCCGGTGGCAGCGGAGATGGCGGCGGGGGTCTGAGTGGCCGTTCCGCAACAAGCAGCGGATCGAGCGATGGGGCCACAGCAGGCGGTAGCGTATCCAATGGTCAGTCCATTCGCAAAGGCGGCATGAGCAAAGAACCGACGGACAACGACAAGATGCCCAACGGAGCGATAGCCAAGGACAAAATGTCAAAGGACAAGATGAGTAAAGTCTCCTGGACAAGGGGTCGATGCCAGCCGATTCAACCGGCGACATGCGGACGCCCGATGCGAAGTAGTTCCACATCTACGTTTGCCATAGCTTTGGGACAGGGGCCGCGTCGCAAATCGTTTGACCGATGTCGACGTCTTCGTTGAGGCCGGGTTCGACGGGGAGAGAGCTGGCCCCGGAAATCTGAACAACCCGATAAGTGTGGAAACTGCTCCTGCTGGCGAGGACCTCGCCTGTGAAGACTGGAGCAAAGATGGGCAGAAGACCCCGCCGCACGCACTCAGCGGCATTCAAAGCCAAGGTGGCGCTGGCCGCCGTTCGAGGCGACAAGACGTTGGCCGAATTGGCGCAGCAGCATGACGTGCACCCCAACCAGATCACCGACTGGAAGAACCAGTTGCTCAGCCGAGCGGCCGACGTGTTTGGCGGCGAGCCATCGGCAGCAGAACCGGCGATCGACCTGAAGGCGCTGCACGCGAAGATCGGCCAGCTGGCGCTGGAGAATGATTTTTTGGAAGGCGCGCTCATCAAGGCCGGCATGCTGAGCGCAAAGCGATGATCGACCGAGGCCACGATCTACCGATCCGGCGCCAGGCCGAATTGGTGAACATCAGCCGCGGATCGGCCTACTACACGGCCAAGCCCGTGAGCGATGAAGACCTGAAGCTGATGCGCCGCGTTGACGAGCTTCACCTGGAATTGCCATTCACCGGAGCCCGCATGCTGCGCGACCTGCTGCGAGGGCAAGGCATTGCCGTAGGCCGCAAGCACATGACCACGCTGATGCGGCGCATGGGCATCACCGCGCTTTACAGGAAGTCCAACACGAGCAAGAAGACGCCTGGGCGCACGATCTACCCGTACCTGCTGCGCACGCTGCCTGTCACCCGGGCCAACCAGGTCTGGGCGATGGACATCAGCTACATCCCGATGGCCCGGGGCTTTGTCTATCTGGCAGCGGTGATCGACTGGTACAGCCGTCGGGTGCTGGCCTGGCGGGTGTCGATCTCGATGGACACCGAGTTTTGCACGGATGCTGTCGAGGAGGCGATCATCCGGTACGGCACGCCGGAAATCTTCAATACCGATCAAGGAAGTCAATTCACAAGTACGGCCTTCACCGGGCTGCTCACCGACCACGGCATCCGCATCTCGATGGACGGCAAGGGCTGCTGGCGAGACAACGTGTTCATCGAGCGGCTGTGGCGCTCGATCAAGTACGAGGAGGTGTACCTGCATGCCTATGAGAGCGTGAGCCAGGCGCGCAACGGAATCGGCCGGTACATCGAGTTCTACAACACCCGCAGGCCGCATTCGAGCCTGCAGGCCCGCACGCCCGATGTGGTGTACTTCGACTCGCTGCCACGGCCTTCGGCCGAGGCAGCCTGACCCCGCAGGATCCACTTATAAATCTTCGGAATCTGTTCAGATCAACGGGGCCAGCTCTGCCGACTGGGTAGAGCTGGCTCAGAAGGTGGAATCGACCTTGGACAGCGACATCAAGCTCGTGCGGATTGTCATTGACAATGCAGCTGCCTTAAAGGCCATCGTCCCGCGTGACGAACGGTCGGTTATGAAAGAGATGCTCCAGCGCCGAGTCGAAAGCACTAATGGGCTTGCCGAAGCGTTGACCGAGATCCGAGGGTTGCTGATCGATCGCATTAAAGAGATTGATGCGGAGCCTCCCGACAGATAGCCTAAGCTGGCCGCTGTCACCGGGCGCCCTGCGAATGCCCGGTGACGGACTTACAGTCTATGCTCGAGGTAAGGGCGCGAGCGAAATGAGCCGCGCTTGAACTCACCCTTAAGTATTTAGGGGTCTACGCAGCAGATCACTAGCAATCGATCTCGTACGTGATGCCACCAACCGCCCGCCCTCCGACATTTGTCGATGCCGTGTGAGGCTCAGCGCAATCGTTCGCTTGATCACCGGACTGACCAACTTCACGGCTCCGAGCACACCAGCGTCCAGCTCGCTGCCGACGGCGGTTAGCGGCAGCAAGGTCAGCGCATGGCCACTGGCGGCAACGTCTTTCATTGCAGTCCCGGTGTCGACTTCCATCACGATGTTCAGCGACACAGCGTGGCGCCGCGACAGCAGGTCCAGCGTGGTGCGAAGCCCGTTGGGTGCAGTCGGCAACACCAGCGGCACGCTGCCCAGGTCCTTGAAAGCGAAGTTCTGCGCATCGAGCGCCGGAATGCCGGCCTTGCCCACCAAGTAGGTGTCCAGCTTGCCCAGCACGTCTTCGCCACGCAGCGCCGAAGAGCCGTAACGATTGACCACGATCATGTCGAGGCGGCCGGAGGCAAGTTGCTCGTCGAGCGAGCCGCTGAAGCCTTCGGTGACATGCAGTCGCAAGGCTGGCGCGCGCGCCTGCATGTCTTGCAGCAACAGCGGCAGCAGCTGGCGCGAGAGCGATGGGAGCACGCCGATGTGCACCGTGCCGCTCAGCACACCGGCCGCCTCGTTGGCGAGGGTGTCTAACTGCTGGAACTGTTCGAGCGCGCGTCGCGCTTCGGGGTACATGCGCTGGCCGAAATCGGTCAGCTGCATGCCCCGGCCCGTGCGGTCGAAAAGACGCCGGCCCCATGCGGTCTCGAGCAGGGCGATCTGCCGGCTCATGAGCGACTGCGCAGTGTCGGCCGCAACGGCCGCACGTGACAGCGACTGCACATCGGCCACTTGTACAAACGCCACTAGCTGATTGATCTTCATGGTTTCACTTTAATGCAAACCTGAAATCGCCGAGTTCGTCTTTCCAGAAGTCTGTTGCGGACCTAACCTTGCCGCTCACAAGACCGAACCTTCCCAGAAAGACCGGAGACAAACTTGAACTTCAGACACTTCCTCGCCTTAGGTGCAACCACCTTAGCCGCCACCTCGCTGTTGACTGCGTTCCCCGCCACGGCCCAGGATTCAGCCTATCCAAAACAGCCGATCACGCTCGTGGTCCCGTATCCTGCCGGTGGCCCCACCGACGCCATGGCACGCGTGCTGGGCCAGAAGCTAGGAAACCGCCTGGGACAGCAGGTGATCATCGACAACCGCGGAGGTGCAGGCGGCGGCATTGCGGCCGAGTTGGTTGCGCGCGCGCCCGGCGATGGCTACACGCTCTTCTTCGGCACCACCGGCGCGCTGGCAATCAACCCCAGTCTTTATGCCAAGTTGCGCTACGACCCGGTCAAGGATTTCGTGCCGGTGAGCCTGATGGCCACGACGATGAATGTGCTGGTCACCAGCCCGCAGATCCCCGCGAAGAACCTGAACGAACTGATCGCGCTGGCGAAGGCCAAGCCCGGCGAGCTGACCTACGGCTCCGCCGGCAACGGCACGTCCAACCACCTGTCCGGTGAGTTGTTCCGCTCGACCGCTGACATCCAGATCAATCACATCCCATACAAAGGTTCGGCGCCCGCGCTGGTCGACCTGCTCGGTGGGCGGCTGTCGATGATGTTTGACACCATTGCCCAGCAGACCCAGAACATCGCTGCCGGCAAGGTCCACGCGTTGGCCGTGACGGGTACCCGGCGCTCGCCGCTGCTGCCCAATGTGCCGACCGCGCAGGAAGCAGGGCTGAAGGGCTACGACGTCACGATCTGGTACGGCTTGCTAGCACCCAAAGGAACGCCCGCACCCGTCATCGACCGTCTCAACCGCGAGATGGTGGCGGTCATGTCAACCGATGACATGAAAAAACGCATGGATGCCGACGGCTCCGAGGCCCGCACCACGACGCCCACCGAGTTCGCCGCACTCATCAAGAGCGACACCGCCAAGTGGGCGCCCGTGGTGAAAAACTCCGGCGCCACGCTGAACTGATTGAACTGATCGGCATGAACAGCTTCCTCGACTCCCGCTTGCAGCGTGCCTTCGCACCAAAGGGCATCGCCATCGTCGGTGCCACCGAAGACCGCAACAAGGTCGGCGGCCGGCCGCTGCACTACCTGCAACGCTTCGGCTTCCAGGGTGCGGTTTATCCGATCAACCCGAAGCGGCCGACCGTGCAGGGAATGATCGCCTACCCATCGCTCGACGCACTGCCCAAGGCACCCGACGTGGCCATCGTCGCGGTTGGGCAGGATGCAGTGACCGGCGTGATCGACCAGTGCGCCGCACGCGGCGTCGGCACCGCCATCGTCATGAGTTCTGGCTTCGGCGAGACCGGCGCGGAAGGCGTTTCTCGTCAGGCTGCCCTCGTGGCGCAGGCACAACGGCTCGGCGTCAGGCTGGTCGGACCCAACGCGCAGGGCGTAGCCAACTTCCAGACCGGCGCCGTCATGAACTTCAGCACGATGTTCATGGAGGTTGAGCCGGCCGACGGCCCGGTGGCTATCATCAGCCAGAGCGGGGCGGCAAGCGTCATGCCCTATGCGATGTTGCGCGAGCGCGGTGTGGGCGTGCGTTATCTGGTCGCTTCGGGTAACGACGCGGATGCCTCCGTATGCGAACTGGCGCTGACCGCCGCGGCCGATCCCGAGATTCGCGTCGTCCTGATGTACATCGAGTCGCTTAGCGATCCGCTGATGTTGGCCGAGGTCGCACGTCTGGCCGCCGTGCGGGGTGCTGCGGTCATCGCGCTCAAGGCAGGCCGGAGCGCCCACGGCGCCAAAGCGGCAGCGTCGCACACTGGCGCGATCGTGAACGACGATGTGATGGTCGATGCCTTCTTCGAGCGTCACGGTATCTGGCGTGCGCAGGACGTCCATGGGCTGGTGAACGCCGTCGAGCTCTATCTGGCGGCACCGCCGCGCGTCGCAGGACGTCTGGTCGTGATGAGTCACAGCGGCGCCGTTGGTGTCCTGTGTGCCGATGCGGCGGAGGCGCTCGGACTGCCGTTGGCGGATCTAAGCCCCTCGGTCGTTCAGGCGCTGGCCGGCATAATGCCGAGCTTCGCCACGGCACAAAATCCGGTCGACCTCACCGCCGCGCTCATTACGCAGGGCGGCATGTTTGCCGATACCCTGGGCGCATTGGGGGCCGATCCACAGGCCGATATGTTCCTCATCGGCGTGCCCGTCGCCGGCGAAGGCTATGACGTTGTGGGCATGGCGCGCGAGACGGCGCATTTCGCGGCGTCCAGAGGCAAGCCAACCGTCGTGTCGGCCCCGCAGGCCAGCGTTCGCGAAGCCTTCCACGCAGCGGGCGTGCCCGTGTTCGGCCACGAAACCGATGCAATCGATGCTTTGCATCAATGGAGCCGCCACGGCCTGCTGGTGGCGCAGGCAGCCAAAAGAGTCGCAGCCCCTGCAGCATCGACGCCTGCGCTGCCCAGAGGCAATGCGCCGCTTTTGAGCGAAGCCGACAGCCTGGCGCTGCTGGACAAAGTCGGCATCCCGACGGTGCCGCATCGCCTGTGCCGCAACGCGAATGAAGCCGTCGCTGCCTGGCAGCAGTTCGGTCCGGAAGTCGTCGTCAAGGCGTGCTCGGCGGCCATCCCGCACAAGTCCGAGCATGGCCTGGTGTTCGTCGGACTGACCACGGAGCAACAGGTGCGCAACGCCTGGAATGCCTGCGTCGAGCGCGTCGCCGCGATGAACTTTTCGATGGACGGCGTGATCGTCGCCGAGCGGGTACGCGGACGCCGCGAGTTCGCATTGGGTGTTCGGCAGGACCCGCTCTTCGGCACCGTCGTCATGGTGAGTGATGGCGGCAAGTACGTCGAGGCATTGCGCGACTTCGTGGCGCTGCTGTATCCGTTTTGCGAGAGTGATGTGCTCGCGAAGCTGCAGGATTTGCGCATTGCACCGATCCTGGCCGGTGTGCGCGGCGAAGCGCCGGTGGACCTCGACATCGTTGCACGCACGGCCGTTGCGCTCGGGGCGCTTGCCGCAGCACATGCGGATCGCATCGCATCGATCGACCTCAATCCGCTCATCGTGGGCGAGCAAGGGCAGGGCGGCTGGGCCGTCGATGCAGTGATCGAGCGTCAGGGAGTGAACGATGCAATCCACTGAATCCGTTCTCGTCGAGGTGCACGATCGCCTGGCCGTGGTGCGGATGAATCGGCCGGGGGTCATGAATGCGGTCGATGCATCTTTGCGATCGGCACTCAAAGGCCACCTCTACGCGCTCGATGCAGATGCCTCGGTTGATGCGATCGTGCTGACCGGTGCCGGGGACCGGGCCTTCTGCGGTGGCCAGGACCTCGACGAATCCGCCACCATCGACACGCACACGCTCGCCGACTGGCTCAACCGCCAGCACGCGATGTACCAGGCGGTGCGCGACGTGAACAAACCGATCGTCGCTGCGATCAACGGCACGGCCGTCGGTGCCGGTTTCCAGATGGCGCTGATGTGCGACCTCCGGGTGGCGCATCCGGCCTTGCGCATGGGGCAACCGGAAGTGAAAGCCGGGCTCGCGAGCATCGTGGGTTCCTATCTGATGTCGCTGCAGATCGGGCATTCGCTCAATCAGCAGCTGTCGTTGACCGGCGAACTCATCACCGGCGAGCGGGCCTGGCAGCTCGGACTCATCAACGACCTAGTGGCAGTTGACCAAGTGGTGCTGCGTGCCATGGAACGCGCTCGCGCTTTGGCGGCTTTGCCCGGCGCTGCGTTGCGCACCACGAAACAACGGTTCCGAGAGCGTACGCAGGCCGGTTTCGAGGAAGCCTGCGGCGCCGGCATCCGCTATCAGCTCGAGTGCTACTCGACCGGCGAACCGCAGCGCGTGATGCACGAGTTCCTGGCACGTCGCAACGCGAAGGCGGCGACACCTGACGGCAAACCCGATCACTGATTACCCATGCAACTCCATACCCAGTTGTTCATCGACGGCGCCATAGTCGCCGCGCACGGCAAGACCAACATCGCTATCGTCGACAGTTTTACCGAAAAGCCATTCGCAACTTATCAGACCGCGTCGGCAGGCGATGTCGACGCAGCCGTTACCGCTGCGCGTCGCGCCTTCGAGTCCTGGACCACGACGTCCGTCGAAGACCGCATCGCTGCCGTGCGTCGCATCGGTGGCTTTCTGAACGAGCAGGCCGAAACCCTGACAACCGACATTTCCCGTGAAGTCGGCATGCCGCGCAAGCTGGCAGCGCGCATCCAGGTCGGCGCACCGATCGCAGCTTGGACGCAGTACGCCGACCTGGCTGCCGCATTCGAGTGGGAGACGCGCGTCGGCCATTCGCTGGTGCAGCAGGTGCCGGTCGGTCGTGGCCTGCATCACGCCCTGGAACTATCCGCTGCACCAGATCACCGGCAAGGTCGCGCCTGCGCTCCTGGCAGGCTGCACCATCGTGCTCAAGCCGTCTGAGCTGGCGCCGTCGAGCGCGTTCCTGCTGGCGCACGCCATCGAGCAGGCGGGATTGCTGCCGGGTGTCTTCAATCTCGTCCACGGCACCGGCGCCGACGTCGGTGAGCAACTTGTGCGGCATGCCGAGGTCGATATGGTGTCGTTCACCGGCTCGACCCGCGCCGGCCGCCACATCGCAGCGCTGGCCGGCGCCGACATCAAGCGCGTGGCGCTGGAACTCGGTGGCAAGTCCGCCGCCCTTGTGTTGCACGGTGCGGACCTGTCGACCGCCGTCAAGGTGACGTTGGGCGGCTGCATGCTGAACTCAGGGCAGACTTGCTCGGCGACGACTCGACTGCTGGTGCCGCATACAGATCTTGCGGCGGCCGAGACCATTGCTGCGGGTCTGTTGGACAGCTATCGCATGGGCGATCCCGCCGATGCCACAACGCGCCTCGGTCCGCTCCTTTCCCACGCGCAACAGCTGAAGGTGAAGGCGATGATCGACGTTGCCGTTGCAGCCGGTGCGCGTCGTGTCGGCGAGGCCGTTGGGTTGCCAGCCAGCGGCTTCTTCGTGCCAGCCACGGTGCTCGCCGATGTCACTTAGTCGATGGCGATCGCAAAAGAAGAAGTCTTCGGCCCGGTGCTTGTGCTCATGGGCTACGACACGGTCGATGAAGGCGTTGCGCTCGCCAATGGCACCGACTACGGCCTGGCCGCGACGGTGTGGGGCACACCGTCGCCAGAGACCTTGCGCATTGCACGCCGGCTGCGTGCGGGTCAGGTCGACATCAATGTTGCGCCGTTCAATCCCGCCGCGCCCTTCGGCGGTTTCAAGAAATCGGGTATTGGCCGCGAGAACGGACGCTTGGGCATCGAAGAATTCGTCGAAACGATGTCGATCCAGTTACCCGCCGCGTTTCCTGAATCACAAGCGGCCTAGTTTCCCTGGTCCCATTTATTTCACAGATCCCATGCTTTACGAACAGATTCTTTACGTCGTCGACGGTCCCGTAGCGACCATCACTTTCAATCGCGCCGAGCGCATGAATGCGCTGACCAAGGTGCTCGAGGCCGAGTTGCGCACCGCCATCGAGGAGGCCGGCCGCGACAAGGCGGTGCGCGCCATCGTGCTGACAGGTGCGGGAAGGGCGTTCTGTGCTGGCATGGACATGGAAGAGCTCGAGGTGCTGCCGCCCGAGGACATCCAGGCCGAGCAGTGGATGCGTCCATTCGACATGAACCGCCGCGCCGACTACCAGACGCGCTACACCTATTTCCCGGCGGCACCCAAGCCGATCATCGCCGCCATCAACGGTGCGGCTGCGGGCCTGGGACTGGTGATGGCTCTGTACAGCGACTTCCGGATCGCATCCGACAAGGCGGTGTTCGCGACGGCCTTCGCCAAGCGTGGACTCATTGCGGAGCACGGCATCGCATGGATGCTTCCGCGCATCGTGGGCCATGCAAATGCTACCGACCTGCTGCTGACATCGCGCAAGGTCGACGCGAAAGAAGCACTGGCCATGGGACTGGTCAATCGCGTCGTACACGCGGAGGAGTTGCTGACCGCGGCGCATGCGCTGGCGGTCACGTTGTCGACCGAAGTGTCCGCGCGGTCGGTGCGCGTGATGAAGCGGCAGCTGTGGGAAGCGCCTTACCAGTCGCTCGGCGAAGCGGTGTCGCTGGCCAACGCGGAGATGGTGGAGAGCATTCGTAGCGAGGACTTCACCGAAGGCGTGGCGCATTTTGTGGAGCGTCGGCCGGCGCAGTTCTCTGGGCTTTAGGGGCATAGGGCGACGCGATCAAACAGAATCAACAGGTGACATGCCTGTCGGCCTGCGTCGGCGTTCTTGCACGCTGAGATGCAGAATGACGTCGTGACTCAACCCCTAAAAGTTGCTACGAAGTAACTCTAGGGAATTTTTAAATAGTCAACAAAATCAAAGACTTAGGTGGCGCCTGCTGGGAGTCTCACACTCTCCGCCAGTTAGCCCATAAACACGGGTTTCCAAAGGAAGCCAGGTTCCTACGGCCCGCGTCGTAGGTTGCGCTATCGCTGTCTGGCGCGAACAGTCCACCCGTCACCGGTGGTGCCCTTTCAGCAACGCCCCTTCTTGGCCTGGCCCGGCGGACAGTGGTTGCCGCCACCGCGTTGCTCGTCGTCCCACGACCGACGTTCATCACCCTCCTCACGCCCGCGGCGGCCGTCAGGTCGACGGCGCCACTGGTCTTCCGACCAGCGCCAGCCTCCGTCTCCTGCCACCCAGCGACCCGGTGCATACACGTAGTCAGGTCGTGCAGTTTGCCATTGGCCCGCGCGCCAAACATATTCGCGCTCGTTCCAGGCCCATCTGCCAGGCATCCAAATCCGGCCCGGTGTCGCGCGTGGAACCGGCTCATACCGGGGCGGCGGCGGAGCGATCTGCACGATGCCCGGAACATTGATCTGGACCGAGACCTGTGACAGTGCTGCTGAAGACACAGTGCTGAATGCCAGACAGAACAAGACGGCTTTGAGGCGCATGGTGATTCCTTTGAAGGGACGAAAAGTCGATGACAGTGGTGATGAAACAGTCATCCGTAAAGAAGCTCGCCGAAATCTTGGGAGTTCTCGACCTGCTCGCAGACTGCTTCGAGCGTCATCATGATCGGCCTTCTGAGCAGCAAGGCTTGCAAAGCAGCTCGTGGCAGGCTGCCGTGTCGTATTGCGTTCATCGGCGCAGCAGCCAAACGACACCCAGCAACGTCGCGATCAACAGCAATGCAGCGACGTTGCGTCGCCATGCGCGTGAGTGGAGCTGCTCGGTCTCACGCCGCGTGGCTTCGAGTTCCTCAAGCTGCGAGGGTCGCTTCCAGAAGTCGTCGTTATCCACTTTCATCAACGCCTCCCTTGCTTCTTCTTGTTTTCGCCGAGCATGTGTGTAAAGCGGGTTTTAACTCTTGATTCTTCATTCGTGACTGCATCTTGATTAGCTCGTTCGTCGCGTGAGGGCGCCGCGCCGTTACTTAAAGCTAGACAGGCAGTCGGTACAAAAGAAAAGCCAGCACCGCGATGCACAACGAAGCCACCGCGACGCCGCCGATCCAATACAACCAGCGAGCGCGTGGTGATCCAGTATTAGCTGCGGTTATGGGGCGCGCGCTGACTTGCTGCCAGGCGCTGAAATTTTGGATTCGCTGCCCCTTGCTGGTGTCGCTGACCGTTACCTCGGCGAACTCATTGCCGCATCCTCGGCAATGCGTTGAGTCGATTGCGTTTTGCTTGCCGCAAAATCGGCACTCAACCAGCGGCTTGAGAGCCGTCAAAGGCTCTGGAATTGCAACGGTATTCATTCGTCGACCTCGCGTGCTTTGATCATCTCTGTGGAGCACACGACTTTCTGTCCAGCGAATAAGGCCATCACTTGCGTCCCTCAAAACGGTCATGTGAAAAATTCACATGTTGATCCAAGCCTAAATTCCTTGTGCCCAGGGCGAATGTGGGACGACACCGCATTCTTCTGTCCAGCGACTGTCTGAGCCGATTTGCCCTGCAACATTGGGCCGAGCTACGGCTGCTGGCGGCGGAGATTTCTGAACCGGACCTTAACGATTGCGCAGAAATCGCATAAAGTCCTCGCGTATGAGAATTGTTCGCTTTCGCGTCCTGCGATCGCTCGTTGAGGAAACCGTTGACCGATGAACGCTTAGGCTGGGCGCTTTCGGTCTGTGCGCGCGTCATGCGTCCCTTGATTCGCCTTGCCCTCAATATGGGGGTCAAGCATCGTGACCTCGAAGAGCTGGTGCGCGATCTGCTGCTAGAGGAGGCACGGACATCTTGGCGTGAAAAAGGAGTCGAACCCAACATCAGCCAGTTGTCGATCACCACCGGGCTCAATCGCAAGGCGGTCACGCTCAAGGTCAGGGCACCAGCGGACGCACTGCCGCACACCGACATGTCAGCCGCCTCCAAGACCCTTACGGCGTGGCTTGAGCTCGTAAGCACGTTGCCCGATCTCAAAACACTCCCGGTCACTGCCGCGGAGCCGCTGCTCAGCTTCGAGATGTTGGCCCGACGCTCGAGCCGCGGGAACCACCATCATCGCGCCGTGCTTGACGAGTTGACGCGACTGCATATGGTCGAGGAAAAGGATGGCTGCGCCACGCTAGCAGTCGCTGGCTTCGTGCCCGCCGACGATGTGCGATCCATGCTGGCGTTCCTCGGCGACAACGCACGGGATCATCTGCTCGCCGGCGTCTCGAACACGTTTGGTCGGGCGCCCCAGATGCTGGAGCGGTCGGTTTTCGCTGGCGGCCTCACGCTCGACGATTGCGGTGCGATCCAGCAACTGGCGCGACTGCGATGGGACGCTTTGCATCACGAACTTGCCGGGCTGATGACACAGGCCGTCGATGCGGCCGAAGGCCAAGGCGGTGCTCGGATTCGCGTGGGCGTCTATGCCTATCACGAAGAGCGCGCTGCAACAGCGGCGAAGCCTGCCGCGACCGACTGAGATCGCAGGCGCCTGCGCCATGACCGGCGCCTGGCCGCTGGTTCATCCCGAATTGCTCAGTTGAAAGTCACCGTGTTCGCAAGAAGAACGCCGTTCAGAACCTGTGATCCGGTCACCGTCACCTTGACGCCGTTGCCGAGGTTTCCGGCGATCCCGTTTTGGAAAAGCACGTTCTGATTGCTTGCATCGATGGGCTGTCCGCGGACCTTGAAGTCCGCCGTGCTGGTGAACGCGCCTACCGTGCCAATGAGTGCGAATGAAGACGGGCCGCCCGTGCCGGGGATGTGCCGGATCTTCACCTTCGTTGCCCGCAGCATACCGGCGGAGAAGACGCCTGCGACTTCCAGCTTCACGCCGTTGCCAATGCTCGAACTCGGCCCGCCGGTGATCTGCGCTGCGCCCGCATCGACGGGCACGCCGAGTACCTTCAAGGACGCCAGGCCGGCGTATTCGGTCACCACGCCGTCAAGGGTCGCCGTCTGTCCCGTTGCCTGCGCAAGCGAGTACCACGATTGAATGGCGGTTGCATTCAGCGCACCTGCGCTGGCAAATCCGACCCCGCGAACCCGGACGATCGTTCCATTCGCCAGCGTCGCGGAATCGAGACCACCGGCAAACAAGGCATTGGCGTAGTTCACGTTCAACGTGCCGATCGAGAAGACGCCGGCAACCTTGTCCAGATTTTGCACGGTGCCCGTCAGGATGGGCGCGACTCCGGAAGCGACTCGAGCGATACGCGTGGCGCGCAGCATGCCGGGCGCTGCGGGCAAGCCCCAGACCTGCAAGGTCGATCCGTCCGCAATGCCGGACAGCCCGCTCGCGTCGGCCCAGACGGTCTCCCCGTCCGTGGAAACCGTGGTGCCAAGCAGGCTGAAGGTGCCGCTTGCCAGGTCGATGTTAGACACCGTTCCGCGCAAGTCGGCAGCCGACTCGACCGTCCTTGCCGTGCCCGCGGTGAAGTTGCTGTTGACCGGACCTGTGACCTTGACGCTCATGCCGAGCAGCAGCTCTGGCGCGTCCTGCAAGTTGAACACGGCGCTGTCGGTGTTGTAGCGCACGCCATTGAGGATCACGCTGCCCAAGCCGTCGGTCGAACCGATTCCCGCGGCCGACGCAGAGCTCACGCCTGTTCCTCCTGACCCGACCCCGGAGCCATCATCGCCACCGGCTGCGGCAGCAACTCCTCCGGCGGCGCCGGAAGACGAGGCGCCTCCGGTGTTTGCCGCGCCATCGCCTTGCGCAGCGCCTGAAGCGCCTACGTTCACGGCTGTGCCAGTGCCCGCAATGCCAATGCCGCCTGAGCCCCCGCTGCCACCTCCGCCACACGAGCCGATGAGAAGGGTCAGCGCGAAAAGCACAACGGGCTGCCAAATCTTTTTATTCATCGCGGGGTGCTCCAAGCTGTCGGCTCGTGGGCCGGATTGCATTCGCTACTGGATCTTCTCCGCTATTTTCGGTGAACGCATAGATGCCGACACGAATGCGGGCGCTCTTGTCGTCGCTGTCTGCGTCGACCGCGCGCGTCATTGTGGCTGCAAGCTCACGGTGAAGCACAGACCATCGCGTGCGCACCAACTGTTGGATCGCCTCGCAGGCCTCAGGCGTCAGTCCGCGCGCATAGATTGCGCGCTCAAGCATGGGCGGGTTGTCGTGCAGCACATTCGAGACGGCCGCTGCCAGATGATCGTGGGCGTTGTCTCCGAGCACGACAAGCATGCTGCGCAGATCGGCCAGCGGCACAAAACTCGAAGTCTTCAAGCTCGCCCGGCCGCCTTGTACCGCTACCAAATCCAGCCGGATAAGTTCTTCGAGAATGGCGCGGTGGTGCAGGTTGCCCCGACTGGCGCGACGGGCAATGACTTCAAACGTCAATGAACCATCATCCGCGGAGACTGGAAGCGACTGGAGCGCGGGGTCATCTTCGCGCAGTTGGGCCCAGAGCGTGAGTGTCTTGGCCGCCGCCGACAGTTCGGTATGCGGAGCATCCTTGGCAGGCGTTCGTACTCTGAGCGTGATGGCTTTGCGGTTGAGTCCGGTGGTTACAGACAGCTGGCTAATGTTGGGTTCCACAGCTTGTTCGCGCCACAGATGCGTCCCCTCGTCCAGCAGAAGCTCTGTGAGCAGGCGTTGCAAGTGCGAGTGTTTCAGGCCAAGCGAAAGTGCAAGCCGGATGACTGGACGCAAAACACGCCTGCAAGCGTCCAGCGCGACCACGCCTGCTTCCTGGGTGTTGGCGGCGGTCAACGTGCCTTCATGCACATCACGCACATGTCAGTGACGAACCGCCGTGCGCGACAGCCTGTACAGAGATGCGAACGCGTTGCGCCAACACTTCCACCGACCTGACGGCTCATCCGGCGGAGGTGATGCCAACTTCGGTGCGCGCGCGACCTGACTTTGAAGCAGCGTACGCGCGATTCGGTCAAGGTTCTCGACGCAATGGCGGTCGCCCCGCGCCAGCGCTTGCAGCGATTGCGCATATTCATCGGTGAGTTGTTGCCAGTGTGAAAAGGCAACGCCCATCGACAGACTGTCATCCCTCATGGCGTCTCCGGAGTTAGCAGAAGCGTTATTCCCCAACAATTATGTGACATTGTCACATTGTTGTAAATCAGCCCGAAACAATTCCCAAAACCTACAAGCGACGGCGTAATGTCTCACAAATGGAGTACCAAAGTATCGCAATAGTATGTGACTTCCTCACATTTCACACCTTACTTCGGAGGCCACGATGAAGCATGCGCTGTTTGAACGACCCAATCTGAACGCATTACTGGACAGCGCGACGGATGCAATAGCGAGCGCCATCGCACGGCTGGTGTACGGAGCGCAACAACTACTGGCGCTGGCCGCGTTCGAGCCCGACCTTGCAACACGCGCAGCGGTAGCGCGGAGCAAGACAGTCATCGGGGAACTCGAAGCGGAGCGTCGAGTGGATGACAGTCGGCCTCTTTATCAGCGCGGCCGGTCATGAACGCCTGCGCAGTGAAGCGTGTCCCCGTGCGCTCGGGGTTCCAGGGCATCTTTTCGGCCTGAGCCAAGTGATTCCATGGAACATACGTGGCCCTTTCCGGCATTTGCAGACCCGCTGCGCGCTTACATCGCACCGAATGATTTCGTTGGACTGCTGTGGCTGCGCGATCGGTCGCCAATCCAGGTGTGCGCATTCTGTCGAACAGCAGGTTCTCGCAAGGCGCGGTGCGATGTTTGTGGAACCGTGCACATGCCTCACGAAACGTCGTCGACTACTTCTCCCATCACGGGCGATGAAGGGCAGGGCGCCGTGCCGTTGGTACCGATCGTCCGGGTGATGGCACGCTTGCTGATCGTGCCGTTGCTGCTGTTCACCGCGTTTTGCGTTTGGTACGCGCTGCACCACCGGTCGCAAAGCTACGACTCGCAGCAGGCTCAGTCGGCAGCGCCGGTGTCCATGGCCCAGGAGCCCGTCAATGTGAAAGCCCGAAGCCCTCAAGGCTATGTCGCTCCCGTTGTGGCGTCCGCGCCGTCCGCCTCTCGCAGATCGACTTCCTACAGGCCTTCCGGTGGCGAACGCTCAGCTGGTCTTTGCGCAGGTCGCAATGTGCTGATGCGCGCCGTTTGCATGAACAACATATGCGCTTTACCAAACCATGCCCGGCAGCTGCAGTGCGCGGCAGCGGTGGCGCAGCGTCGCCTCGACGAAGAGCGCCGCAACCCGGTTCTTGCGAACTGAAATGCGAACGGCATGCGTCGCGCAATGACGAGCCTGCTCGGCCCAATGAGAATCTTGCACAGTGGGATGCGCGGTGAATGACAGTTTCGTCGCCGCAGCTGACCCAGTTGCCCGCGTCCCGATCAGGATCGGCATCGCGGACGACCACCCGATTGTGCGAACTGCACTTCGGCACTGGTTGCTGGAACACTCGGATCTCTGCATTGCAGGTGAAGCCGCCGATGGTTTCGAAGCGCTTGAACTCGCCACGCGCAACACACTGGACGTGCTGGTGCTGGATCTCACGATGCCCGGAAGGGACGGCTTCGACATCATCGGATCGCTTCGGTCCAAGGCGCCGGGAATGGCCATTTTGGTGTTCAGTGGCCATCCGGAGGCGCAGTACGCCCGCAAGCTGCTCGAAGAAGGGGCCCATGGGTACCTTCACAAATCCTGCGACCCGGATCAGCTCATCGTTGCGATCCGCCGCGTCGCCAGCGGCCGCAGATACCTGAGTGCAACGCTGGCGCAGCATTTTGCGCGCGAACTGTGCGAGGGGGCCCTGCCACTCCATCAACGCCTGTCCAAACGGGAGTTCCAGATTCTTCTGCTTCTGGCGGCGGGAGACAAGCCGGCCGTGATCGCAAAGAAGCTTCATCTTTCGGCCAGAACCGTCACGCTCTACCGGTCGCGATTGGTGAGAAAGCTAGAGCTGTCGACCAACAGCGACCTGACTTACTTCGCTTTAAAACACGGCTTGCTCGATTAAGGACCGCCATTGATCCATGTGCGGAGCGTGGAATAAGAGTCCGGGATGGTTGCCGATCACCGTGGCGCTAGTCCACTTTGCCCGGTGCCTTCGCTGCCGCCGCTTGGTTGATGGCGACCCGCTTCCAAGTCGCATCCACGTCCCGCACCCAGGCTTCGATGCGTTGCTGGCGAACGCGCTGATCACCCGCAGGTTTGTGCGTGAGCCTTGCCACGTCACCGATGTCGAAGTGGGGCGGCACCTGGCTGTACGGAAAGGGTGGCTCTTTCAGGGAAGCATCCCGGATGGACTGGATTTTTGTGCGGAGGCTGACGGGTTCGTTCATGTGGGCGAGTATGACGGTGCCTGCCGTCGTGTTGTTTCTCGTTCGCGCGCACTTGCGCGATAGTCCGACTCAGGCCTTGAGGCTTGCGCGCTATACCTCACCATCATGAAACCGACATGTTTATCGCCGCTTCCAGAAGGTGCCATGTGGCGAGCCATTGCGTTTGCAATGGTCTTGCCCATTGTTCCGTCGCACGCCGCATCACCCACCGATAACCCGCTGGCCGCCGAACGATGGCAGTCGCGGCCGATCGTGGTTGTCGTTCCGGCCTCCGATCGTGCTCTGCTGCGGCGCGTCGAATCAGCGCTGGAACGCCCCACGACGCGCGCAGCGTTCGTCGAGCGCGAGATGGTTCTCTACACCGTCGAAGCGGGTCAGGGTCGACGAAACGGCTTGGTGATGACGCGCGAGCAGACCCGTTCCCTGCTACGCGCGCTCGAGCTCAATCCGGACGGCCCACCGACCTTCGTGCTGGTCGGCAAGGACGGCGGCGTGAAGCTGGTCAAGGGCAACGACGTCGATCTGGATCAAGTATTTGCAACGATCGATCGCATGCCGATGCGGCAGCGCTGATCGTCCTCCGACCCATGCAGTTACGACCCGCCTACCCAGCCGGTGTGAGGCGGTGATCGGCAATCCGGCGCGGATCAGGTAGACACACACTCAGTGCATGCGCCGAGGCGTTCAAGAAGCAGCAATCGCCTGAACGATCAACGCGCGGTGTTGCTTGATATTCAGAGGCCCGCGGCTATTTGTTCCAGCTTGGAACGTCGGTTGTGGCCTGCGTGCCATGGCCCAGTGCGCCAGAATGACGCGATGAACCGGCTCGCACTCTTTCTTTTCGTCCTGCTGATCGCGGGCTGCGGTACACCGCCCAACCAGGTCATCTCGCTCCGTGACGGCACGTTCCGGGCACCGTTTTACGACCAAGCCATCAGTTATTGCCAGAAGGACGGCTTAACCGCTTCCATTCTGGGCAGAGCACAAGCGGAAAACGGGATTGTGTTCGCCTGCAAATAGTTGAGCGGCCCGGGCTCGAGGGGCAGCCTGAGGTTCAGACCCGGCGGTCCAGCATGCCCTTCAACTCACCGCTGTCGATCAAGGCCTTCAACTCATCGGCGCCGCCGACGAGCACGCCCTTGACGAACACCATCGGAAAGGTCGGCCAGCCGGTCCACATTTTGAGCGCGTTGCGGTCGCGCCATCCGCTCAGGTAGCTGCCGTATTCGAGGTACTTGAATGCCTGCCTGGCCTCGTCCAGCAGCTTGCGTGCCTTCTTCGGATAGGGGTTGATCGCCATGCCGACCACCACGATGTCATTGGCTGCGATGGCGCCCATCACTTCGCGCACGATCCCTTGCCGGCTCTCCGAAATCGCGGTGCGCACAGCGGGATGGATATGGGCTTCATCTAAGACGGGACGCGGCATGAAAGCTTTCTGAGGTTTGCTGAATCGAATGGTTTCAGCGATCGCCCCATGCTAGCCCTCGTAGCCCGGCATCAGGGCGCAGGCGTGCCGTTGATCGCGATTTGCTTGATGGCGAGGGCCCTTCGACCGTGATCGGTGCCTTGCCCGCCGCAACGCAATTGATGTCGCTCCAGGTGTTGATCTCCGCCGGAAATGCGGTGCTGCGGCTGGTGCCGATGGTCTTGCCGCAGAGGTCGATCGGCGCGCTCACGTCGGCAGTCGAAGCCAGTGTGTAGAACTGGACGCCCGAATTCAAGTAGTCGATGAAGTCGAGCGCTGACCTGATGACCTGAAGTTGTGGGCGGTATCAATCCCGATACTGCACGCCCGGCAACACGCACAGCATTTCGAACGCCAGGTTGGCGCCGACCAAAGCGGTCGTGCCGTGCGGATCGTAAGGCGGGGAAATTTCGACCAGATCGGCACCGACGATGTTCAACCCGCGCAGGCCGCGGATGATTTCCATGCCCTGGTGCACGCTCAGGCCACCGATTTCCGGCGTGCCGGTGCCGGGTGCGAAGGCGGGGTCGAGCCCGTCGATGTCGAAACTCAGGTAAACCGGACCCTGGCCTGCCAAGCCCGCAACGCGTTCCTTCACTTCCTTCATCAACGGCGTCAGGCTCTTGTGCCAGCACTCTTCGGCCTGCACCACGCGAAAGCCCTGTTTGCGGCACCAGTCGAAATCGTCGGCGTGGTAGCCGGTGCCGCGCAGGCCGATCTGCACCACGCGGTCGCAGTCGAGCAGGCCTTCTTCGACCGCACGACGAAAGGGTGTGCCATGCGCGATCTTTTCTCCACCCATCGTGTCGTTGACGTCGGCATGCGCATCGACATGCACCACGCCGATCGGGCCGTACTTCTTGTGCATCGCGCGCAGGATCGGCCAGGCGATGGTGTGGTCGCCGCCGATGGTGATGGGCCGGCAGCCGTTGGCGATGATGCGGTCGTAGGCAGCTTCGATACGGTCGATCGAATCGAAGATGTTGTACGCGTTGGTCGCCACGTCGCCTATGTCCGCCACCTGCAGCGAGTCGAAGGGCGCGGCGCGCGTCGCCATGTTGTAAGGGCGCAGCAGCACGGACTCGCTGCGCACCTGGCGCGGCCCGAAACGGGCGCCTGACCGGTTGGAGGTGCCGAGATCGAAAGGCACACCCACGAAGCAGGCGTCCAGCCCATCGCTGGTTTCCTGAATCGGTAATCGCATCATCGACGCGATGCCGGCGAAGCGTGGCACGACGTCGCCGCCGAGCGGCTGGTTGAAGCGGGCGGCCGTGGCCGTGGCCGTGGTGGCAGTGGGCGCGACAGTGGAGGTGGGCGATGACATGGCGGGCTCGGCAGAGGGTTGGGAATCTCTCGGCATGTTAGTGAGATGCCCGCGGCGCGAACAGCAAAAAACTCAGCATCGAGGCGGAGATTTATTGACCATGACGCATCGGCAAGTCATGCGCTGGCGGCGGTCACTTGGCGTTCTCTTGTGCGGCTGCAGGACGGAGTGCCCCGATGTCGAGGAAAAGCGATCTCCTTACATGCCCGCTGGCGTGTCGGGCTTACCGTGTGCGTTGTGTCTTCTCCTCCTTATTCTTCTATCTCCAGGCAGCATTGGCGCTGCATCTTTGCACCAGGCTCACTACTCGGCGGTCTGCTCTTTATCGCGATGGTGCAGCCGGCCACCGCGCAACCCGCGCCAGCGGCAGGGCCCGCCTTGTCCTGCGAGCAGGCCAATAGCAACTACCAGGCAGTCAACGGCGCGCCGGTTCGCGAACCGCGCAGCGTCGAACTGGCCTGGCGCGACGTACAGCGCGTGTGCGGCGCCGCGTCGAGCGCGGAACCGCCGCCGCAGCAGTACGTCGGACCCGCTTCGACCGACCCACGGCCTGTAGCGCCAATGGCGCCGAAGGCACCCGTCACGCCGACTGGGTCGGACCTGTCGCAACAAAGGAGCCCCCTCAAATGAACATGCCCAAAGTGCCTTCCGAAGACGATCCGGCGCAGCTCCCCGTGCAGCCGGAGTTCCCGACGGACGAGGATCCGACGAATCCTCACTCGGACGAGGGTGAGCCCGGCGCTGACGAAAACGCGGCCGGCTTCGTCAAGAAAAAGCTCTAAAACTCTGAATCCATGAGGCGACGCCGAGCGCACCACAAACTGCGCTCTTGAACTCATGCGCCCGAGGCTCTACATTCCGGGCATGTACGAACCGGGGAGCGCATTCGATGAGATTTCTCACTGACACCGACGACGAAGTTTTCGACCTGTTGATCGGCTATGCCGGCAGCAGCGAGATCGTGTCCGAGGTGATGGCCCGCCCGGGGCGCGACAGCGTGAGGCTGCCACAGGTCATCAAGGAAATCGACGAGCTGCTGGCAGCGCGCAAAAGCCAGGCAGCACTTCGCTCGCGAGTGCTCGACGTGCCGCTTGCGATGGCTGGCTCGGCCGCAACGGTGGCCGGCGCGATGGCAGTCGCACCGGTCTAGCCGTCCAGCTTTTCGACCGGCTCGCGCGCCCCGTTTCCTTTTAGCCTCCGCACCCGGCCTCTGCTCATGTCCCTTGCCTGGGCAACCGTCGTTGTCGTCGTGCTTCTGTTGCCGGGCTTCGCGTTCTTCTTCGGGTTCTATCTGCCCGACCAGGTCACGCGCGAGGCGACGCCCATCAGCCCGCTCGGGCAGCTCGCAATCGTCGTCGGCGTGGCTTTTCTCGTGCACGCTGGCTGGTATGTCGCCATCAATGGCTGGCTGTGCCGGTCTGAAATCCTCGGTGCCCGCTGTGTCGCGCTCGACGAGTTCATTCCGCTGCTGCGCATCGACAGCCTGCCGGCGCCGCCCCGGCTGAGCGACACGCCGCAGACGTTGTCGGCCATCCGCGGCACGCTCGCTTCCACCAGCAAGATGGTTGACGACAACGTTGTCCAGATCACGGCGTATTTCTTCGTCGTCACCGTGACCGGCGCGCTGCTCGGGCTGGCCGCCGGCATGGTCATGCAACTGCGGGCGATGCGGCGCTTCGCGCGCCATCGCTGGATGTATTCGCTCAACGAGGGGCGGCGTCATGCAGGCGGCTCGAAGAAGGCGAAGCGGGTCCGGGCCAACGTGTTGACCAAGTCCAGCGACACGAGCGGAGCCGTGCTCATCTACACCGGCGTGGTCGAGGATTTTTTCGTCAAGACCGACGGAACGATCAGCCAGCTGGTGCTCCGGTACCCGAAGAAGGGGCACATCAGGATCGGTGACGCGGGCTCGATGGAAGCGATCGCCGTGCAAGACATCCCGCCGGCCGAGTTGGATGCCGGCCTGAGCTTCCTGTTCTTGACCAGTTCCGACATCGCCAACGTCTTTTTCGTGGCAGAGCCGGTGCTGGAGCATACCGAGCAGGAGATGCAGGAACTGCGGCGACTGAAGGAAGCAAGAGACGCGCAGAACGCCGAAAACGCAGAGGCGAAGCGGCCCGGCGACGCCGTTGTCCATGCGGCTGCCGGCAAAACTGTGGTGCCCTGAAAACGCTTGCACGCAACTCCGTCCAGACGTGCCAAATTACGCAGACACGGCATGCATCGCGGGGCAGAATTCTGTTCATGGTTCTTGCGCAATCACCCTTTTGGCAGCGTCGTAACTGGTGGCTGACCGTGGCTCTCGGCGTCACTGTCACGGCACTGGCCGGCGTGCTGGTGGTTGCTGCACTGCTGACGCCGAACGAAGAAAGCTGGTTGCTGAGCGCTGCGATTCTTTGCGCCCTGCCGTGGTCGCTGGTGCTGTTGACACTGGACCAAGCCCCCGGCTTTGCCGAACGCGCCGGCTTTTTCGTGGTGGGCGGTGTCTGCCTGAACGTGGCGCTGCTCTGGCTCGTCTGGCGCTGTGTGGCCGCATACCGGCGCCGGACTGTTTTTCAGTAGCCCCGGACTGGCTCGTACAGCCCATCGGGCGTCTCGCCCCGCTCGAACTTCGCAATCTGCTTCGCAAAGAAAACAGCGCGTGCGCGCCGTGAAGCCATGGCGCCGACATGCGGCGTGACGAAGATTTTTTCGTGCGCCCAGGCCGGATGGTCTGATCGCAACGGCTCCTCTTCGAACACGTCGATGAAGGCGCCGCACAGGTGCGACGCATCGAGCGCCGCGGCCAGCTCGTCGTAGCGCAGATGCGACCCGCGGCCGACGTGGACCAGGCCCGCACCTTTGGGCAACAGGGCGAACGTTTTCGCGCTGAGGATGCCTTCGGTTTCAGGCGTCGCCGGCAGCAGGCAGACCAGCACATCGCAGCGCTCGAAAAAGGCTGGCAGCTCATCGTCACCCGCATGGGATTCGATGCCGTCGAGCACCTTGCGGCTGCGTGACCAGCCGATCACCTCGAAGCCCAGCCCTCGCACCATTTGCGCCGTGTGCGCGCCCATCGCGCCGAGCCCGAGTATGCCGACGCAGGTGTCGGTCGCGGTGCGCTCGGTCGCGAACATGTCCCATCGATGCACGGCCTGCTGCCGCACCATGCGCTTCAAGTCGCGCAGCAACGCCAGCACGGCCATGCAAACGTACTCACTCATACGCTGCGACGCTTCGGGCGTGGCAGCGCGGAGCAGCGGCAAGTGGCGGGGCCAGGCAGGGTCGGCGGTGATGTGCTCGACGCCGGCGGCGCTGCTGAGCGCCAGCCGCAGATTCGGCATCGCAGCCAGGCGGCCCGGCTCCGGCTCCCAGACCAGCGCGTAGTCGACTTGCTCCGGCGACACCGATGCGTCGTCCCACCAGCGCACGTCGATGTGCGGCGCAACGGCTTGAAAGTGCCTGCGCCATTCGGCTACCGCTGCTTCGCCGCCGGACTTGACGACGAGGACGCGCTTCGCTTCGTAACCTGCTGCCATGGGCTCAGCCGATGTCGAAGGTCACGCCCTGCGCGAGCGGCAATTCGGTCGAATAGTTGATCGTGTTGGTGGCACGCCGCATGTACGCCTTCCAGCTGTCGCCGCCGGCCTCGCGGCCGCCACCGGTTTCCTTTTCACCGCCGAAAGCGCCGCCGATTTCGGCACCGCTCGGTCCGATGTTGACGTTGGCGATACCGCAGTCGGAACCGGCGCTCGACATGAAGCGCTCGGCCTCGCGCATGTCGAGCGTGAAGATGGAAGACGACAGGCCGGCGCCGACCGCGTTGTGCCAGGCAATGGCCTCGTCCATGTTTTCGTAGCGCACCACGTAGAGGATGGGCGCGAACGTTTCGCGCAGCACCGCGCCTTCGTGTGCTTTCAACTCGACCAACGCAGGCCGCGCATAAAAAGCGTCCGCGCCGCCGATGCCCGTCACGCGCTCGCCGCCATGTACGGTGGCGCCGGCAGCGCGGCTCTCGTGCAGCGCGTTCTGCATGCCGGCAAAGGCCGCAGCGTCGATCAGCGGACCGACCAGCGTGCCGGGCTCGCGCGGGTCGTCGACCTGCACGCTGGCATACACCTTGGCCAGGCGCGGCACGAAGGCGTCGTAGATGCTGTCGTGCACGAACAGGCGACGCAGCGAAGTGCAGCGCTGGCCGGCCGTGCCCATGGCCGAAAAAGCGACGCCGCGCAGCGTGAGGTCGAGGTCGGCGGAAGGCGCGACGATGGCGGCGTTGTTGCCGCCGAGTTCGAGGATGGCGCGAGCGAATCGGGCGGCCACGCGTGGACCGACCTGGCGCCCCATGGCGGTCGAGCCGGTGGCGGAAAGCACCGCCACGCGCGCATCGTCGACCAGTGTCTCGCCGATGTCGCGCTGCCCGATCAGCAACTCGAGCAGGCCGGCCGGTGCATCACCGAAGCGTGCGAGCGCGCGCTGCGCGATGGCATGCACGGCCAGCGCGGTCAGCGGCGTTTTCTCCGAAGGCTTCCACACCACCGAATCACCGCATACCAGCGCCAGCGCTGCGTTCCACGACCACACGGCCACAGGAAAGTTGAAGGCGGAAATGACGCCGCAGACACCCAGCGGATGCCACGTTTCCATCATGCGGTGCTGCGCTCGCTCCGTGGCGATCGTCAGGCCGTAGAGCTGGCGCGACAGGCCGACCGCGAAGTCGCAGATGTCGATCATTTCCTGCACTTCGCCCGCGCCTTCGGACGGCACCTTGCCGACCTCGATGGTCACGAGCCGGCCGAGATCGGCCTTGGCCACGCGCAGTTCTTCGCCCAGCAGGCGGACCAGTTCACCGCGGCGCGGTGCCGGCACCTTGCGCCACTCGAGGAACGCCGCGTGGGCGCGCCCGATGGCGGCAGTCGCCTCGGCGGGCGAGCTTTGCGTGACCGCGGCGATGGTCTCGCCGGTAACGGGCGAACGTGCCGGCAGATCGCCGCCGACGGTTGCGGCGCGCGGCACGCCGAGACGCTCCAGCAGGGCTGCGACTTCTTCGGAAAGAGCGGATGCAGGGGAGCTTTGGGCTTGGGTCATGGCGTCAAAAAGTGGAGGCATAGGTGGAGGACGAAGACACGTGAGAAAGGCGCATCGGCTGCATTCGCGACATCAAGCAGACGCATTGGCCAGGATCTGCGAGGGCCGGCGCAGGGTGGGATCGAACGGATTGATCTTCGGCCCGATCGCGACCGCCTCGCGCTTGAGCAGTTCGATCACGGTCGGCAGGCGGTCGGCATTCAGTCGGTCGGCGATCGTGCCGACGGCCAGCGCGGCGACGGCGCGGCCTTCGCGATCGAGGATCGGCACCGCGACACCGGCCATGCCGTCGAGCAGCCCTGCGTTGCGAGCGGCAAAACCGGCTTGCCGCACCCGGTCGATTTCGGTGCGCAGGTAGACCTCGTCGTGGATGCCGTACTCGCGCAGCCGCGACAGGTTGAAGCGGATGACTTCTTCACGCTCTGCCTCGGGCAAGAACGCCAGGATGGCCATCGCGCCCTGGCCGACGCCGAGTGCCACGCGCCCACCGATGTCGCCGGAAAAAGAGCGAATGGGAAACGGCCCTTCGCTTCGGTCCAGGCAGATCGCGTCGAAGTTGCTGCGTGCCAGCAGAAAGATGCTGTCGCCGAGGCTTGCGCACAGGCGCAACAGGGCAGGTCGGCACAGCGTGCGAAGGTCGCCCGGATTGCCGGCGTGCGCCGCCATCGCAAAGAACTCGATGCCGAGCCGATACAGCTTGCTGCGCGCGTCTTGCTCGACGATGCCCTCTGCGACCAGCGACTGCAGCAAACGGTGCGCCGTGGCCTGGGTCAGCCCGACGCTGCGCGCGATCTGGGTCACGCGGCCCCCATCCGGGTGCACTTCGGTGAGCGCGCGGATCACCGAAAACAGCCTAGGCACTGCAGCCGTCGAGGCTATGGGTTCTGTCATGTCGTTGCGCGGAATAGTCTTATCTTTTAGTGCTTTAAGTATTCCATTTAATGGAATAAATAAAAGAAAGATTCTATTCTATGGAATACCCGAGCGCTCAGGGCGCATTCCTTGCAATAGATTGCCTGACTTCCGCCACGACGGTGGAAGTAGATGAAAAAGAGGTCGGCATGTCTTTCCTGCAACTCACGGGCGTCACCAAGTTCTACGGCGATACCTGCGCCGTGTCTTCGATGAACCTGTCGGTCGAGAAGGGCGAGTTCGTCTCGCTGCTCGGGCCGTCCGGTTGCGGCAAGACCACCACGCTCCAGATGGTCGCCGGCTTCGAGGCGGTGACACAAGGCCGCATCGAACTCGACGGCCGCGACATCACCCATGCCAAGGCCAACACGCGCGGCCTCGGCATCGTGTTCCAGACTTACGCGCTCTTTCCGCACATGACGGTGCGCGACAACGTCAGCTTCGGGCTGGAGATGCGCAAATTGCCGAAGGCCGAAAGGCGCGAGCGGGTTCGCGATGCGCTGGCCCTGGTCCATCTCGAAGCGCATGCCGACAAGTACCCGCGCGAGTTGTCCGGCGGACAACGGCAGCGCGTGGCGCTGGCGCGTGCCCTGGTGATCGAGCCGCCTGTCCTGCTGCTCGACGAGCCGCTGTCTAACCTCGACGCCAAGTTGCGCGAAGAAATGCAGTTCGAACTGCGCCAGATCCAGCGCAAGGTCGGCACCACCACCGTCATGGTCACGCACGACCAGAGCGAAGCGATGTCGATCAGCGATCGCGTCGTCGTCATGGAAGGCGGCCGCGCCACGCAGATCGACCATCCGCACAACGTCTACGAGCATCCGCGCACGCGCTTCATCTCGACTTTCGTCGGCAAGGCCAACCTGCTCGAAGGGCGCATCGCCGGTGACAGTCCCAATCAGTCGGTGCGGATCGGCACATTGAGCGTCGATGTGGCCGACGCCGGGTTCCGCGCCGGTGCGTCCGTTCTGCTCAGCGTGCGTCCGGAAAAGCTGCAACTGGTGGCGTCGGGCAGCGGCCGTCTCGATGGCGAAGTCGGCGAGCGCTTCTTTCTCGGCAGCCAATGGCTCTATCGCGTCGCCACGCCCATCGGCGAGCTGATGGTGCTGTGCCCGAACGATGGCCGCGACGCATTGGAAGAGGGCGCGCGCGCCGCTGTCGACTGGCCGGACCATTGCACGCGGTTGCTGCCGGCCGATGACGAAACGGTGGTCGCCGAGGTCGCAGCGTGAGCCAGACGATGAGCCTGCCGAACAACGGGCGCAGCAAAGCCACGCCGTGGTGGCTGTCGGGCCCGGCGCTGCTGCTGTTCGCCGCGCTGCTCATGGTGCCGCTAGTGCTCACCGCGGTGCTGTCGTTCAACGTCTACGACCCGGTCACTGGACCGAAGGCCGGCGAGTTCACGCTGGAGCACTACGCACTGATTTTTACCGACAGCTATTACTACGGCATCTTCTGGCGCACCTTCTGGATTTCCGGGCTGGTGGCGCTGATCTGCGTGGCGATCGGCACGCCGGAAGCCTACGTGCTCAGCCGCATGCGCAACCCGTGGCGCTCGATCCTGCTGCTGGTGGTGCTGGCGCCGCTGCTTGTGTCGGTCGTGGTGCGCGCGTTCGGCTGGAGCATGCTGCTCGGCCCCGAAGGCCTGGTGAACGGGTTGCTCGGCCTTGTCGGCATCGGGCCTATCAAGATGCTCTACACGGAGACGGCGGTCGTCATCGCGCTGGTGCACGTGATGCTGCCCTTCATGGTCATCCCGGTGTGGACCTCGCTGCAGAAGCTGGATCCGGGCGTCGAAAACGCTGCGCTGTCGCTCAAGGCGTCGCCCTTCACCACGCTGCGCCGCATCGTGCTGCCACAGGTGATGCCGGGCATTCTGTCGGGGAGCCTGATCGTGTTCGGGTTGTCTGCCAGTTCCTTCGCGATCCCTGGTCTGCTCGGCGGGCGCCGGCTGAAGATGGTCGCGACGGTCGTCTACGACGAGTACCTGCACGAACTCAACTGGCCGCTCGGCGCCGCCGTCGCGTTGGTGCTGCTGGTCGCCAACCTGGTGGTCATGCTGAGCTACAACCGGCTGGTCGAAGGCCGGTACAAGAAGTCCTTGGGCTGATATGAACTCCACGCGCTCATGACCAAGAACGGACCCTTCGCCCTCGCGTTCAACGCGCTGGTCATCGCCTTCATGCTGGCGCCGCTGGTGGTGGTGTGCGTCGTCGCCTTCACGCCCGAAAACACGCTCACGCTGCCAACGACCGAGTTCTCGCTGCGGTGGTTTCGCGCGGTGTTCGCGCACCCGGACTTCATGCAGTCGTTCTGGAACAGCCTGTGGCTGGCGCTGGCGTCGGCCACCATCGCGACGTTGCTGGCGGTGCCCGCGGGCATGGCGATCACGCGCTATGAATTTCCGGGGCGCGACTTCCTCAACGCGCTGTTCTTGTCGCCGCTGATCATTCCGCATCTGGTGCTCGGCGTGGCATTGCTGCGCCTCTTCGCGCTGGTCGGCGGCACCGGCAGCTTCGGCTTCCTGGTGATGGCGCACGCGTTGATCGTCACGCCTTACACGCTGCGGCTGGTCGTCGCGGCGCTGGTCGGCTTCGACCGCAGCGCCGAACAGGCGGCACTGTCGCTCGGCGCCACGCAAGCCACAGTCTTCACGCGCATCACGCTGCCGATGATCCTGCCGGGCGTGACGGGCGGCTGGATGCTGGCGTTTATCAACAGCTTCGACGAAGTGACGATGTCGATCTTCGTCACCTCGCCCAGCACCGTGACCTTGCCGGTGCGCATGTACATGTACGCGACCGAATCGATCGATCCGCTGATGGCAGCGGTGTCGGCACTGATGGTGGCGGTGACTGCTGTCGCGATGATCCTGCTCGACCGCGTGTATGGGCTCGACCGCGTGCTGGTGGGGCGCCGCTAGCCATGTCTTCATTCCAACCCCTGCTGCGCCGCGTCGCTGAACAAGATCGCGAAGCCGTGGCCTTCAGCATCGACGGTGTGGCTGCGAGCGCGCTGGTCGGCGACACGGTGCTGACGGCCATGCTCACGCAGGTCGGCAGGCTGCGGCGCAACGAGTTCAGCGGTGAGGCGCGGGCCGGCTTCTGCATGATGGGTGCGTGCCAGGACTGCTGGGTCGAGACGGCCGATGGCGCGCGGCTGCGTGCCTGCTCGACGTTCATTGAGCCGGGAATGGCGCTCACTACAGGCAGATCAGGCGCTACGGACGGAGCGCTTGCATGAAGACGACCCTCGCGTTGCAGCCGGTGATCGTCGGCGCCGGACCGGCCGGCATCCGTGCCGCGCAGACGCTGGCCGGCTACGGCATCAGGCCCGTGCTCATTGATGAAGCATCTCGCGCCGGCGGCCAGATCTATCGCCGCCCGCCGGTGCACTTCAAGCGTGCGCCTGAATCGCTCTACGGCATGGAAGCGTCCCGCGCGACAGCGCTGCATGGCGCGATCGATGCCGTGGTCGATGCAATCGACTACCAACCCGACAGCCTGGTCTGGAACGTGCAGGACGGGCGGCTCGACGTGATGCACGGACCGACGCAAACCACGCACACCGTGCCCTATCGCCAGCTCATCGTCGCGACGGGGGCGACCGACCGTGTGCTGCCCGTGCCGGGATGGACCTTGCCCGGCGTGTACACGCTCGGTGGTGCGCAGGTGGCGCTCAAATTTCAGGGTTGCACGATAGGCTCCCGCGTGGTGTTCATGGGCACCGGGCCGTTGCTGTATCTGGTCGCGTACCAGTATGCGAAGGCCGGCGTCGACGTGGCGGCGGTGCTCGACACCGCGCGCTTCGCCGACCAACTGGCCGCGGTCCCGGCCCTGCTGACGCAGCCTGCTGTCTTCATGAAGGGCGTGTACTACGTCGGCTGGTTGCGTGCGCATGGCGTGGCGTTGCACAGCGGCGTGCGGCCCGTGCGCGTGCTTGGCGACCAGCGCACGAGCGCTGTCGTGTGGGAGCAAGACGGCCGCGAGCACACGCTCGATTGCGACGCCATCGGCTTCGGCTACGCGCTGCGCTCCGAGACGCAATTGGCAGACCTGCTCGGCTGCCGCTTCGCCTTCGCACCGATGCAGCGGGCGCACCTGCCCGAGCGCGATGCGGTGGGCCGCTCCAGCGTGGCCGGTGTGTACCTTGCGGGCGATGGCGCCGGCATCATGGGCGCCGATGCCGCAGAGTGGGCCGGTGAACTGGCAGCGCTGTCACTGCTCGCCGACGAAGGCGTGCACATCGACGCCGACCGTGCGCGAAAACTCGAGCGCAAGCTTGCAAAGCTGTCGCGTTTTCGCGAGGGCCTCGAACGCGCCTTTCCGTTTCCGCAAGATTGGGCAGCGCACGCACCCGACGAGCTCGTGGTGTGCCGCTGCGAGAACGTGACGGCAGGCGAGCTGCGCCAGACCATCCATGACAGCGGTGCCGATGAACTCAATCGGCTCAAGGCCTTGAGCCGAGTCGGCATGGGTCGTTGCCAGGGCCGCATGTGCGGCGTGGCGGCGGCGGAAATTCTTGCGCACGCCGTCGGCAAGCCGGTGCAACTGGTCGGTCGCCTGCGTGGTCAGGCACCCATCAAGCCGATCCCGATTCACCTGATGCACGTAGCGAGCGAAGGAGCCGGCGGATGACGCGCCGCATCGCCACCGATGTGGCCATCGTCGGCGGCGGCATCGTCGGCAGTTCGGCCGCGCTCGCTTTGCGCCGCATGGGGCTTGGCGTGTTGCTGCTGGAGCGCGACCTGTGCGGCTCGCGGTCGAGCGGCATCAACTACGGTGGCGTGCGCCGCCAGGGTCGGCCGCTCAGCCAGTTGCCGTTGGCACAGCGCGCGCACGAAATGTGGGGGCGCTTGCCCGAACTCATCGGCACCGATGGCGAATACCTGCGCTCCGGCCACTTCAAGATCGCACGCAGCGAGGCCGACCTGGCAGCGCTCGAAAGCTATCGCGACAGGGCGCGCGATTTCGATCTCGGCATTGAAATCTTGTCGGGCGCCACGCTTCGTGCGCAGTGTCCGTGGCTCGGCGGCAAGGCGGTCGGCGGATCGCTCTGCGCCGAAGACGGCCAGGCCAATCCGCGGCTGGTGTCGCCGGCCTTCGCGATGGCCGCGCGGCGTGCCGGTGCGGTAGTCCATGAGGGCACGCGCGTCGATGAGATCGCGCACGACGGCCAGCGCTTTCATCTGCGGGCTTTGAATCTGGAATCAGGCAACGCGATCCACGTCGAGGCGCCGGTCCTGCTCAACTGCGCTGGCGCGTGGGCCATCACCATCGCTGAACAGTTCGGCGATGTGGTGCCGATGGTTTCGCGCAGCCCCGCCATGGCCGTCACCGAGCCGTTGCCGTTTTTCATGCAGTGGAGCCTTGGCGTGGAAGGTGGCGGCGTGTATTGCCGCCAGGTCGCGCGGGGCAATCTGGTGCTGGGCGGCGGTCCGGGTCGCCTGCTCGATGCCGACCGCTCGCGCTCCGATCGCGACACCATCGCCCTGCTTTCGAAGCAGGCAATCGAGCTGCTGCCGATGTTGCGCAATGCTCACTTCATTCGCACGTGGGGCGGCACCGAAGGCTATCTGCCCGACCGTCAGCCGGTGATCGGCCCGAGTCGCACGACGCCGGGTCTGTTCCATGGTTTCGGCTTTTCCGGCGGTGGCTTCCAGATCGGACCGGCCGTCGGCGAGGTGCTCGCCGATCTGGCGCGCGACGGCCGCACCCGCACACCCATCGGTGCCTTCGCGGTCGACCGTTTTTCATCCGTGCCGGAAGCAACGCCGGCGCTTGCCTCGTAAGTCATTTCGTTTCCCGTTCCTCGTCCCCACCCTCGAAAGGAAAGCCCATGTTCCGCTCCATCCGCTCCACCCAACAGCCCATCGCGTCGCGCCGCGCCCTCTTCACCGTGACCGCGGTTGCCGCCCTTGCCGCGTGCGGCATGGCAAACGCCCAGACCAAGACGATCTACATCGGCATGAACGGCGGCACGATGGAGAAGGCGTATTCGCAGTACGTGTTCCCTGCCTTCGAAAAGCTCTACGGCGCGAAGGTCGTCGTGGTGCCGGGCACCTCGTCGGACATCCTGGCCAAGGCGCAGGCCAACAAGGACAAGCCGCAGATGCACGTGATGTTCCTGGACGACGGCATCATGGTGCGCGCCATCGGCATGGGTCTCTGCGAAAAGCAGCGCCCGAGTGCTGCGCTCAACGACATCTATCCGGCCGCGCGCTTCAAGGACGACATGGCCAGCGGGGTGAGCCTGGGCGTGACGGGCCTCGCCTACAACGCGAAGATGTTCAAGGAAAAGGGCTGGGCCGCGCCGACCTCGTGGATGGACCTGGCCGACCCCAAGTTCAAGGGCAAGGTCGTGTTCCAGTCGGTGTCGGCATCGTCGTTCGGACTGCACGGCTTCCTGATGTTCAACCGCATCCAGGGTGGCAACGACAAGAACGTCGAGCCTGGCTTCAAGGCCTGGCCCACGACCATCGGGCCGAACGTGCTGGAGTACATCCCGAGCTCGGCCAAGATTTCCGAGATGGTGCAGACGAATGAAGCGGCTATCTTTCCGCTGACGCCAACCGCCGTGGCCGCGCTCAAGGTAAAGGGAATTCCGGTCGAGTACGCGAACCCGAAAGAAGGCTCTGTCGTGTTGATGGTCGGCCAGTGCGTGATCGCCAACAACAGCGAGCCCGAACTCGCACAAAAGCTCGCCGAGTTCCTGTTGTCGCCGCTGGCTCAAGCGAATGTGCTGCAGTACGGCAGCCAGATCCCGACCAATCCGAAGGCGCCGGCCGTCGGCGAAGGGGTGGGGCAGGTCGCTGCAATCAACGGCTACATGAAGACCGCGATCACAGTTGACTGGGAAAGCATCAACGCGAACCGTCCCGCCTGGAACGCGCGCTGGAACAAGACGATCGAGCGTTGAGCGGTTGGGCAGTTCAGCGCCCGAGCGAAGGGCGGTTCAGCGAAGGACGACCACGGCCAGAATGACGAGGACTGCGACGACCGCCGCCGCGATCCACAGCCACGATACGCGGCGCGCGGGATCTCCGGTTCCATCGGCCTTGCTCAAATCGGCAAAGCCTGTGTCGTTGCCGGAGCGAGTGTTTTTTTGGTTGGCCATGAGGTTCGATCAGCGGGTTGCGAGAGAAACGATCGACACGCCAAAGGCGACCATCAATGCGATCACCAGCCCCGCGTGCAGCCACACGCGCGAGCCGCCGCTGTTGCGGTATTCGCGCCGGCTTCGCTCGAGCGCTGCGGTGCGGGTGGCGCGTTCCGGCTTGTCGGTCCACCAGCCGAAATTGGTATCTGTATCGTCGTTCATGTAATCCATTTTAGTTACATTCGGACGCAAGTGCGGCTCACAAAATGTTGGGTGGAAACATTTGTTTTCGATCGTGATTTAGTGCGCTTTCTGACGCGACCGACTTGAAAACGTCCTCCAAAAAGGGGCTGTGTCGGTGCGACGCCACCCTGACGGCGCTGAAGAAGTGCGCCTACAGGGTCACGGCCTGCGCTTCCGTGGCGACTGCACGAGACGGCGTCTAACCTCCGTGTTTCTTACTTTCACACCGTTGCGCACCCCATGAAAACCACTCCCTTCGCTTCAGCCATCGCGCTCACGTTCGCATTGGCCCTCGGTGCTTGCAGCACCGCGCCGTCGACCACGACAACCGCGGTAAACAGCCCGGATCCGACGATCCTGCTGGTGCCGGTGCAGATCACCGATCCGGCATTACAGTCCGGCTGCTGGGCGCAGTTCTACTCGCAGCGCAACTTCGAAGGCGACATGGTGACCCTCGTCGGACCGGCGGAAGCCGAGAGCATGGACAAAGGCACCGCACGCGCGCTCAAGCGCGAAATCGACAGTGTGTCGGTCGGCCCCAAAGCGACGCTGCAGGTCTACGAGCACGCGATGTTCAAGGACCGCGTGGTGGACTTTCCAGCCAACAGCCGTGAAGGCGGCTTGGTGCGCAAGCTGGGTTTCGGCGGTCGTATCGAGGCGCTGAAGTTGAGCTGCGCTTCCTGAGGCGGTGCTCCGCCACGAGGGCGGTGATCGACCTGATTGCGCCCTTCGCCAGCTTCGCGTGAAACTCGGCCGCGGACGACCTGAAAAGGACACTCGATGGCGGATGAATTCGTTGACGTATTGATCGTGGGTGCCGGCATTTCCGGCATCAGCGCGGCGTACCACCTGCAGAAGCACTGCCCCGACCGGAGCTTTGCAATCTTGGAGGCGCGGCCCTCGAGCGGCGGCACATGGGATCTGTTTCGCTATCCCGGCGTGCGCTCCGATTCCGACATGCACACGCTCGGCTTCTCGTTCCGTCCGTGGACCGATGCCAAAGCCATCGCGCAAGGGCCCGCCATCCTCGACTATCTGCGCGACACCATGCAAGAGCATGGCATCGACAGCAAGGTTCGCTTCGGCCACAAGGTGCTGCGCGCGGAATGGTCCTCGTCCAAGTCGGAGTGGTGTGTGGAAGTTGGCCGCGCTGCAGGGGACAACGCGTTGTCCATTCGCTGCGGCTTCCTCTTCATGTGCAGTGGCTACTACGATTACGCCCAAGGTTACCGGCCCGAGTTCCCCGGTGAGGCCCGCTTCAAAGGGCGGATCGTGCATCCGCAGCACTGGCCTGCCGATCTGGACTGTGCGGGCAAGCGCGTGGTGGTGATCGGCAGTGGCGCCACCGCCGTGACGCTGGTGCCGGCCATGGCTGACAAGGCAGCGCACGTGACGATGCTGCAGCGCTCTCCGACCTGGATGGCGGCGCGTCCGTCGGTCGACGCACTGGACGTCCGGCTGCGGCGCTACTTGCCTCAGCGTGTGGCGCTCGGCATTGCGCGCTGGAAGAACGTGCTTTTGAGCCAGTTCGTGGTCGCCCTCTGCAAGCACCGTCCGCAGCGCATGCGCAAGCTGTTGCTCGGTGGGGTGCACCGGGCGCTCGGGCCGGGCGTCGACATCGCCACCCACTTCACGCCGCGCTACAACCCTTGGGAGCAGCGCCTGTGCCTCGTGCCCGATGGTGATTTTTTCGAAGCGATCAAGTCCGGGCGAGCCTCCGTGATGACAGACCGCATCGCGTCCTTCACCGAGACCGGTTTGCGCCTCGCGTCGGGCGCCTTGCTCGATGCCGACATCATCGTGACGGCCACCGGACTGAAGCTGGCGGTGCTGGGCAACACCGCCTTGTATGTGGACGGCCAGCGTGTGGAGCCTTCGCGCAGCGTCAACTACAAGGGTCTTATGTTGACCGGCGTCCCCAACATGGCCAACACTTTCGGCTACACCAACGCGTCGTGGACGCTCAAGGCGGACCTCACCGCGCGCTACGTTTGCAGGTTGCTCAATCACATGCGAAAGACCGGCGCACGACAGTGCTTGGTTCCCGCGCTGGCTCCCGACGCGCCCCTGCGTCCATGGACCGATTTTTCATCGGGCTACTTTGAGCGTGCCGCTGGCCAGTTGCCTCGGCAGGGGGTGACCCGGCCATTCAAGCTGAACCAGAACTACCTGAGCGACAGGGTGGCGATGCGCTTCGGTGCCGTCGACGATGGTGTGATGCGATTCACGCAATTCACTCCGCACTCGAACTGAGGACAATGGAAACCCATGCGACACCTCTTCGTCTTCGCGCTCTGTCTGAACGCCGGCGCCCTGGCATGCGGAGCGGCGCACGCCCAGGTCATTCGTTGCGTCGATAGTGCCGGCAACGTGAGCTACACCGATCAGAAGTGTCCGGCCGATACGCGCAGCGCAGAACAGGTGATGGGCCCCGAGGCCACCGACCCGCGGCTGGCTCCGCCGGAGCGGCCACCGTCATCGTCCGTGCCGCCATCGGCAACGCGAACGCCGCAATCGCCACCGGCCGATCGCTTCGCCGAAGAACGTGCCGAAGCACAGCGACGCGCGCTGGAACGCCAACGTCGTGCCGCTGAATACGCGGACGACAGCGCGGGCACGCCATATCCATACCCTTACGCGTATCCCGACAGCAGGTACCGCCAACCCGGCCCGCCGCAAGACATGCGACCGCAACTCCGCTCGTGCGATGCCGGCGGCTGCAACGACACGCTCGGCAATCGCTACAACCCGAACGGCAAATTGCAGAGCTATCAAGGTCTCAACGGCCAGAGGTGCCAGCCTGTGGGCACGACGGTCGTCTGCCGATGAACGGTGGCCGATGACCATTTAGCCAAATTGACCAGGGGATAGATCGAGTAGCGGGCCCATGGTCGCCCTTCGAGATATTTCGCTAAGGCTGCGAGAACGCGAGACTTTTCTTGACCGTGACGTCTGTCATGGATACGAGGACGACCATGCGTTTCACGACTGCTGTTTTTGCGCTGCTTCTGTGGCTGGCCGGAGATGCCTCGCAAGCGGACACGCTGTTTCCCGGCAAGATTCCATTGGGGGGTATCTGCTTGGCGGCAGGTGCCGACCCTGGGCCCATGAGCGAATGGGGCGCACGCGACGCCCGGTGCGCATCGAATTCATGCGATCCGGGACCCGCCTCCGAGGCGGTTCGAAAAGGTGGAGAAAAGGTTGCGTGGTACTGCGCGGCGCGGGTCGCGCATTGCGCTTTTCCGAGAGGATCGGGCGTCATGAAAGGCGCGCGCGTGGGTTCCGGCGAATGCACCTGCGACCCTGCCGATATTGCGGACGGGAGATGCCAGGGTGTGCAGCATCACGCTGTCGCGGTGCTCCCAACGAGCAGACCGGTGGGAACCGTCGCCTGCGATCCGGCCAGCCCGTTCGAGGGCTGCCATTGAAGTGCAGCCGACGTTGGCAAAAAGCATCGCCGACACGCGTTTTGTTACCTACTTTGCGAAAGCGTGAAATCCGCACATCGCAGCCATGCACAGCCCAAGTCCAATCGAGTCCTCATCAATGGAACTCAGAGGTATCGACGTGCGAAGAGGATTGGAATTGGTTGTGGACGAACCCATCAGCGGACGTTTCTTGTGGGCGGTGCTGGGGCGTGAAGTCTTCGGCTTGCCTCGCGCTACGCTCGAAAAAGCGGCCACGCCGCAACCTACGCGTAGCCAGGCCGTTCAGGCCGGAATCGCTGCGATGCAACGCCATATCGAGCCCGCGCCCGCGCGCCGCGCCTGAAGAGGGCTTACGACGCTTCCGCCGTCACCTTGTCCCGGCGCGTAATCACCTGGCCGCTGCGCGCACCACTGTGCACGCCGTGATGCCAGGTGATGGTCCCATTGACGATCACGGTATCGATGCCTTCCGCCGGCTTTGTCGGCGTCTCGTAATTTGCAGCATCACGAACGGTGGCCGCATCGAAGATCACGATGTCGGCGTGCTGTCCGACCTTCAACGTGCCGCGGCCGTGCAGGCCGAAGTTGCGCGCAGTGAGCCCGGTCATCTTCCACACCGCGGTCTCCAGTGGGAACAAACCGATGTCGCGGCTGTAGTGGCCTAGCACTCGCGGGAAAGTGCCCCACAAGCGCGGATGCGGCTTGTCGCCGAGCGGGATGCCGTCAGAGCCGATCATCGTCTCGTCGAACGCCAGCACGCGCTGCACATCGTCTTCGTCCATCATGAAATAGATCGCGCTGCCCGGCTGCAGCTTGCGAGCGGCCGCGTCGTTGGGGATGCCCCATTCTGTGGCGATGTCCGCCAGGTCGCGGCCGGCGCACTCGGGGTGCGGCTCGCTGCTGGCGATGAGCACACGGCCTTCGAGCATGCCGCGGTCGGTGCGGATCATGGTCGAGCCGGCCGTGTACGGGTAGCAGTCGAGCGACACGCACTGGTGCTTCATCGTTTCTCTGATGAAGGGCAGCGTGACCTTGGTACGGCCGAAGTTGTGCGTGTTCTGCACCTTGTGATGCGACACGACCACCGCGATGTCGAGCGCACGGCCGATCGCAAAGGTCTCTTCGAGTGCCTCCATCACGTGATCGCCCTCGTCGCGCATGTGGGTCGCGTAGACCGCGCTGCGCTTGCTCAGCGGGCGGCTCACCTCGATGATTTCCTCGGTCGTGGCCTTGACCGCCGGCGGATAGAAGGTGCCGGTCGACAGGCCGATCGCACCCGCTTGCATCGCCTCTTCGACATGCGCCCGCATGGCCGCGATTTCCGCAGCGTTGGCTGGCCGATCCAGGTCGCCCATGGTCAACGCGCGCAAGGTCGAGTGGCCGATCATCGCCGCCACGTTCACTGACGACGGCGTCGCGCGCAGCGCATCCAGGTACGCCTTGAACGTCGTGAAGCGACCTTCGGCGGGCGAGTCGATGAGGCTCAGCGGCATCGGCAGTTCCATGTCGGCGCGCAGCGGTGCGGCGCTGATGCCGCAGTTGCCGGCCACCACCGTGGTCACGCCTTGCGACACCTTGAAGGGCATCGCCGCTTGCGACAGCACTGCCTGGTCGTCGTGCGTGTGCGAGTCGATGAAGCCCGGCGCCACGATACGGCCGGTCGCGTCGAGCGTGCGGTCTGCCGTGCAGCCGTCGAGCTTGCCGATGGCTGCGATGTGACCGTCGATCACGCCGATATCGGCGATGAAACGAGGCGCCTTGGTGCCGTCGATGACGGTGCCGCCGTGGATGAGCAGGTCGTAATGGCTTGGCGCTGGCGTCATGGGAAATCCTTTGTTGGGTTACGGCGTGGGTGCGAAGTTGACGGTCGGCTGTAGCGTCTGTCTTATGCGGCTAGCGGAAATGGCAAGCCACCCAGTGCCCGCCGGTCGAAGCGGAATCGCGCTCGCTCAACGTCGGGTCTTGTTGCTTGCAGATGTCCTTGGCGATCGGGCAGCGCGTATGAAACCGGCAGCCCGACGGCGGGTTCGCCGGGCTCGGCGGATCGCCCTGCAGCAGCATCCGCTTGGCCGGCGTGCGCGGGTTCGGCACCGGCACCGCCGACAACAATATCTCCGTGTACGGATGCCGCGGTACCGAGAACAGCGTGTCGCGATCGGCCACCTCCACGATGCGTCCGAGGTACATCACCGCCACCCGATGGCTGATGTGGCGCACGACAGCCAGGTCGTGCGCCACGAAGAGGTAGGCGATGCCGAACTCCGCCTGCAGGTCCATCAGCAGGTTGACCACCTGCGCCTGCACCGACACGTCCAACGCCGACACCGGCTCGTCGCAGACGATCAGCTTGGGGTTGAGCGCCAGTGCCCGCGCGATGCCCAGGCGCTGTCGCTGGCCGCCAGAAAACTCGTGTGGGAACCTGCTGACGGATTCGGGTCGCAGGCCCACCTTGCCGAACAACCAGGTCACGCGCTCGTGCCGCTCCGCACGTGACATGCCGAAGTTGCGCAGTGGCTCGCCCACGATTTCGCCCGCTGCCAGCCGCGGACTCAGCGACGCATAAGGGTCCTGAAAAATGATCTGCACATCTCGCCGGCGCAGCCGCATGTGCTTGGGGCTCAGCGTGGTCAGCTCTTCGCCATCGAGCTGCACGGAGCCCGAGGTCGGCTCGATCAGCCGCATCACCGACTTGGCGGTCGTAGTCTTGCCGCAGCCCGACTCTCCCACCAGCGACAACGTCTCGCCGCGCGCGACGGTGAAGGAGACGCCATCGACCGCTTGCACCGGCGGCTTCTGCTTGGCGAGCCAGCGTTTGGGTGCGGCGTAGTGCTTCTTCAGGTTCGTGACTTCGAGCAACGTCGTTGAAGCCGCTGCGAGAGGCGTCACTGGATCGAGGACAGCCGCGTTCATGCGATGGCACCTTCTTCATGGTCGATGCGACCTTCTTCGACCGCGAAGCAGGCAGCGGTGTGACGTTCGCCGGGTTGTCGGGGATCGCCATGATTCGTCAGGCCAGGCACTTCTGCCACGCAGCGCGCATTGGCATACATACAGCGCGGCGCAAAGGCACAGCCATGACGCGGCGATTGCGGTGAAGGCACCAGCCCCGGGATCTCGGTCAGCCGCGCGCTGTGCGTGTTCATCGAAGGCATCGACGCCATCAGCGCGCGCGTGTACGGATGCAGTGGCCGCTCGAACAGGTCGATCACGTCGGCCTCCTCGACCGTGCGGCCGGCGTACATGACGACCACGCGGTCGCAGCTCTCGGCCACCACGCCCAGGTCATGCGTGATCATCACGACGCCCATGCCGAGTTCCTTCTGCAGCCGGCGAATCAGGTCGAGGATCTGCGCCTGGATCGTCACGTCGAGCGCGGTGGTCGGCTCATCGGCGATCAGCACCTCGGGGTTGCAGGCAAGGGCGAGCGCGATCATCACGCGCTGTCGCATGCCGCCGGAGAGTTGATGCGGGTACTCATGAACCCGCCGCTCCGGCTCCGGAATCTGCACGACGCGCAGCATCTCGACCGCGCGCGCCAAGGCTTCGGCGCGGTTGGCCTTCTGATGCACCTGCACCGTCTCGGCGATCTGCCGACCGATGGTCAGCACCGGGTTGAGCGAGGTCATCGGCTCCTGGAAGATCATCGAGATGCGGTTGCCGCGGATCTGCCGCATCTCGCGTTCGCTCAGCTTCAGCAGGTCGATGCCACGCAACCGCACCGAACCGCTGGTGCGCGCGGGTGGTGTGGCCAGCAGCCGCATGATCGACAGCGCAGTCACGCTCTTGCCGCAGCCGGATTCGCCGACCACGCCCAACGTCTGGCCGGCGCGCACGGTGTAGGAGACGCCGTCGACCGAGCGGGCCGGGCCGGTGAGCGTGTCGAAGTGGGTGCGCAGGTTGTCGACCTCGAGCAATGGCTCGCCGGTGGGCAATGCGATGCGGGACAGGGCTTTCATCGGGTGGGTGTTCCTGTGCGCTGCGCGTTCATAGCTGACGTGCCAGACGCGGGTCCAGCGCATCGCGCAAGCCATCGCCCAGCAGGTTGATTGCCAGCACCGTGATGGCCAGCAGGATGCCGGGGTACAGGATGATGTGGAACGCCACCGCGACGAAGTTGCGACCCTCGGCCATCATGTTTCCCCAGCTCGGCGTCTGCGCCGGGATGCCGACACCGAGGAACGACAGCGCGGCCTCGGTCAGCACCGCGGCCGCTGCCACGAAGGTCGCCTGCACGATCAGCGGCGCAACCATGTTGGGCAGCACGTGGCGCGCCAGGATCACCGGTAGCCGGGTGCCGACGGCATGCGCCGCTTCGACATAGAGCTGTTCGCGCAACGTCAGCGACAGCGAGCGCACGAGGCGTACGACGCGCGGGATCTCGGGGATGGTGATCGCTACGATCACCGTCGTCAGGCTGGCGCGCGTCACCGCCATCAGCGCAATCGCCAGCAGGATGCCGGGGATCGCCATCAGCCCGTCCATGATGCGCATCACCAGCGTGTCGGCCCACCGCACGAAGCCCGCGAGCAGGCCGAGCAGCACGCCCAGCACGGTCGCCAGCACGCCGACCCACAGGCCGACGATCATCGACACGCGCCCGCCCCACACGGCGCGGCTGAAGACGTCGCGCCCGAGCGCGTCGGTGCCGAAGTAGTGCTCGGCCGAAGGCGGCTGCATGCGCGCCAGCGGGTCGATGTCCTGCGGGTCGAAATTAGCAATCCAGGGTGCCGCGATCGACAGCGCCGCGATCGCGATCAGCAGCAGCGCGCCGATGATCAGCGTCGGGTGCTTGCGCGCCCAGTGCCAACGTGGCAGCACGAAGGGGACGTCTGCTGCAGCGATTGAATCGGGCACGACAGGAGGCAGAGCGGTAGACATGAGGCGGTGGCGTTCAGTACTGGATGCGCGGGTCGAACAGGCGGTAGCTCAAATCGATCAGCAGATTGATCAGCACATACACGCCGGCCGAAATCAGCAGCACGCTCTGGATCACCGGATAGTCGTGGCGCTGCACCGAATCGATCACGAGCCGGCCGACGCCGGGAATGGCGAACACGGTCTCGGTGACGACCACGCCGCCGATCAGCAACGCGATGCCGACGCCGATGGTGGTGGCGATCGGGATCGCTGCATTGCGCAGCGCATGCCCCAGCACCGGCAGCACACCGAGACCTTTGGCGCGCGCGGTTCGGATGTAGTCTTCGTGCAGCACTTCGAGCACGGTCGCGCGCGTCATGCGAGTGACCAGTGCGATATAGACCAGCGCGAGGTTCACGCAAGGCAGCACCAGGCTGCGCAGCCACGGGCCGACGCCGTCCGCGATGCGCGAGTAGCCCTGAACCGGGAACCACGGCAACTGGATCGCGAAGACGTAGACCAGCAGATAGCCGATCATGAAGACCGGCACCGAGAAGGCCTGCACCGCGAAGAGCATGACCAGCCGATCGATCCAGCTGCCGGCGCGGTAGGCCGCCAGCGTGCCGAGCGGCACGGCGATGAGCAAGGTGAGCAGCATGGTGAGTGCCGCGATGGATGCCGTCGGCTCCAGTCGCTGCGCCAGCAGTCGCGTCACCGGCACCTGCGTGAAGATCGAGATGCCGAGGTCGCCGGTCGCGAGGCGCCCTAGCCACAGCGCGAACTGCTGCCACAACGGTTGATCGAGGCCCAGCGCGGTGCGCAGTTTCTCGATGTCTTCACCGGTCGCCAGGTCGCCGGCGATGAGCGCCGCCGGGTCGCCGGGCGACAGGTGAATCAGCAGGAACACCACGACGGCGACCACCGCCATCACGGGCAGGGTGGCGAGCAGGCGGCGAAGGATGTAGCCCATGGCGAAAGTCTCGGGTCTCTGGTTCGACTGCTTACTTGTCGAGCACCCACACCGCCGGCATGCCAGACCACAGCTTGTCGATGCCCTTGATGTTGGAACGTGCCGCGAAGGCTGCTGAATACTGGCCTGCGTTCACATACGGGATCGCTTCGTAGGCGCGCTTCTGGAAGGCGTCGAGCAGCTCCTTGCGCTTGGCCGGCACGGTTTCCTTGATCCAGGCGGTGCGCAGTTCGTCCAGTTCCTTGTCGCAAGGCCAGCCGGGTAGCGAGTTGCCGCAGGCCGCGCTGAGATAGGCGTTGGTAATGGGCGAGTTGACGTCGAACTCGCCGGCCACCGTCACGTACATGTTCCAGCCGCCAGCGTCGGGCGCATCCTTCTTGGCACGGCGCGCGCCGATCGAGGCCCAGTCCATGTTCTGCATGTCGACGTTCATGCCCATGTTGCGCATCGTCTGCGCAGCCATCAGCGCTTCGGCGTTCAGGTAGGTGACGTCGGTCGGCACCAGCAGCACGACCTTCTCGCCTTTGTAGCCCGACTCGGCGAGCAACTGCTTGGCCTTTGCCAGATCGGTCTTGCGATAGGGCTCTGCGCCGGCGCTGGTTTCATTGGGGCCACCGCAAATGAAATACGTCGCGCAGTAGGTCACGCGCATATCGAGCGGATAACCCATCGCCGCGGTGAACTTCTCCTGATTGACCGCCATCGCGAGCGCTTGTCGCGCCTTCGGGTTGTTGAACGGCGGGTACATGTGGTTGAGCACCAGAAAGCCCTGGTACGAGCCGCCGGCGCCGATCTTCACGTTCTTGTCGGTGCGCAGCGGCGTGATGTAGTCCGGCGGCACTTGCTCGACCAGATCGACCTCGCCGTTCTTCAGCGCTGCGATGGCGCTGTTGGCGTCTGGCAGATAGAGCCATTCGACGCGATCGAAGTTGCTCTTCTTGCTGCCGGCCAAACCGCTCGGTGGTTCGCTGCGCGCCACGTAGTTGGGGTTACGCACGAACACCGCCTTGTTGCCTGGGACCCATTCGTCACGCTTGAAGATGAAGGGGCCGGAGCCGAGCACTTCGGTCAGCGGCGAAGTCGCCGGCATCTTGGCAAGTCGCTCCGGCAGGATCACCGGCGGAAAGCCCGAGGGCTTGGCCAGCGCGTCGAGCACCATGCCGAAAGGCTCCTTCAGCGTCAGCGAAAAGTTGTTGGCATCGACGGCTTTCCACTCGGCACCGACCGCGCCCATGGCACGGCCCAGGCTGTCGCGTGCACCCCAGCGCTGCAGCGATGCGACCACGTCGGCCGAGGTCACCGGGTTGCCGTCGGAGAACTTCAATCCGGGCCGCAGCGAGAAGCTCCACTGCTTGCCGTCTTTCGACATGGCGTACTTGTCGACCATCTGCGGTTGCGGCTTGCCGGTAGCGTCTTGCGCGAAGAGCGTGTCGTAGACCATGTAGCCGAAGTTGCGCGAGATATAGGCGGTGGTGAAGGTCGGGTCGAGGATCTTCACGTCGGCATGCGCGACGACTTTCAATGTCTTGGTCTGCGCCTGCGCGGGCAGGCCGGCAAGCGCCAGAGAGAGGCCCAGGCTGCCCCATGCAGCGAGGGTGGCAAGCGTGCGTCGTTTCATCGTCGGTACTCCGGTGGTGAGTTGGGCTGAAAACAAAGAAGGGAATCAGGCAGCGGCGACGGTGGGCACCAGCGGCCACTTCGGCATGCGCGCCTTGCGGTACGGCAAGGTCGACAAATCGATGGTCACGGCGCCCGGCGCGCCCGCGTAGATGACGTGCTTCGCGACCTTGGAGAACGATGCGTAGAAGTGTTGCGAAGACTTCACCACGATGATCTTTTTAGAAGCCAAGTCACAGCCGAGCTGCGTGAACACATCCGTGCCCATCGCCTGATTGCGCAGCGTGATCAGCACGACCTCTATGCCGTTGGCCTCGACCAGCGCGCAGTCGCCAAGCGCCACCGGCGTATTCGCCAGGCCGGTCATCACCATGTCGTGGCGCAGTGCCTTGACCGTGCACATCAGGTCGAGCGGGTCGCCCGACATCGGGCCGATCTTGCCGCCGATGCGCAGCGCGAGCCGTGCGCCTTCTCCGGCCTCGAATGCGATGCGTGCAGCGATCGGGTCCCACATCGGACCGACCGCAGCGTTGTCGATGCCACGTTCGATCATGCGTCGGAGGATGAAGGTCGAGTCGCCCGCCGCGCCGCCGCCGGGGTTGTCGGCGCCGTCCGCCAACACGACCGGGCCGCCAGCGAAAGCCAGCGCTTCGTCGAGCGCGCTGTCGATGTCCGGATAGCGCACCGCCAGCGCCTCGCGCATGCCGATCAGTTCGTCGGCCAGCTGGCGTGACAGGACATCGGCCTTGGCCTGGTCGCCGTCGGCATAGACCAGCAGCTTGGTGCCCATCTCGGGCACGTCGCCCCACGAGAAACCGTGTGCAACCGAAATCGACAGCACGCCGTCTTTGCCTTCGAGCGACTGCAGGCGATCGACGAAAGCGCGCGCCGGATTGCGCGAGGTGTGGACGGTCACGATCATGTCGCAGTCGACCACCGAGGCCACCGGCTTGATCTTGCCTTCGACCATGGCTGCGCAGAGGTCGACCAGCTCGATGCCGCGCTCCAGCACGTCGGTGTGCGGGTACTCCTTGAAGGCGATCAGCAGGTCGGCCTGCGCGATCATTTCCGGTGTGAGGTGGCAGTGCGGATCGAGCTCGGCGCCGACGACGACCTTGGGCCCGACGAGTGCGCGCACGCGGGTGAGCAGGTCGCCCTCGCAATCGTCGTAGCCGTCGGCGACCATGGCCCCGTGCAGGCCGAGCACCACCATGTCGACCGGCAATGCGGCGGCGAGGTCGGCCAGCAACTCTTCACGCAGCGTTTCGTAAGCGTGCCGCGTCGTGGTGCCACTGGGCTGCGCGCCGGCAACCATGCCCTCGACCAGGTCCCAGCCGAGTTCCTTGCCGCGAAGGCGGGCCGCCCACAGCGGCCCCGAGAAGAACGTCATCGCATCGGGGTGCTTACCCGCGGCGTAGTAGCCGCGGTCCTTGAACGACGCGAGGCCGGTCGGCATCGGTCCGAAGGTGTTGGTTTCGGTGGCGAGAGATCCGCTGAAGACACGCATGGGGGGCTCCTTAAGAGGTGGGTGAAAGGGCTGCGGCCTTGCGCAACCGCTGTGGGCCGAGCATCTCCGCGGTGAGACCAAACGACGCGGCGTGCGCCGGCACCGGCAGCCCGCGCGCCAGTGCCGCGCAGGTTTCGCCCATCGTGGGCGAGGTCTGGATGCCGTAGCCGCCTTGCGCCGCGACCCAGAAGAAGCCGGGCACTGCGTCGTCGAAGCCGCCCACCAGATCGCCATCGGCGACGAAGGAGCGCAGCCCGGCCCAGGTGCGCGTCGGCCGGCGGATCGCGAGCGTGGTGTTCTCTTCGATGCGGTGAATCGCCAGCGCGATGTCGAACTCTTCTGGCTGGATGTCTTGCGGCTCGACCGGGTCGGCGTTGGCCGGCGAACCGAGCAGCATGCCGGCGTCGGGCTTGATGTACCAGTCTTCGGTCGCGCCGAAAGCCATCGGCCAACGCGATGCGTCGACGCCCTCCGGCGGCGCGAAGATAAAGGCCGAGCGCCGCCGTGGCTCGATGCCGATCGGCTGCACGCCGGCCAGTTTCGCGATGGTGTCGACCCAGGCACCGGCTGCGTTGAGCACGACAGGCGCTTCATACGTGACACCGCCAGCCCGCACGCGCCAGCCTTGCGCGGTGCGCTCCATCGCATCGACGGGCGCGTTGCAAACCAACTTGCCGCCGGCTTGTCGCATGCCGCGCAGATAACCCTGGTGAATGGCGTGTACGTCCATGTCGGCCGCGTCGGGTTCGTAGACGGCGCCGATGACCTGCTCCGCGCGCAGCACCGGCACCAGCGCGAGGGCGCCGGCGGTATCGAGTCGTTGCGCGCCCTTGCCCATGCCGCGCAACACCTCCCAGTGCTCATCGAGATGCGCCTCTTGGCCCGGCGCCGCGATCATCATGGCGCCGCGTGGCGTCAGCAGCGGATGGGCGGTGAAGCCGGGCGGCGGGTTCTCGAAGAAAGCGCGGCTCGCCATCGTGAGCGCGCGCACCTGTTGCGTGCCGTAGCTTTCCATGAAGAGCGCGGCAGAGCGGCCGGTCGAGTGATAGCCGGGCTGGTCTTCGCGCTCGAGCACGACGACCCGGCCGTGCGGTGCGAGCCAGTGCGCAACCGAGGCGCCGGCGATGCCGGCACCGATGACGAGAAAGTCCGCCTGGACTGCGGAAGGTGATGAAGCCGTGACGCTCATTGGAAGATGGTGCGGACCGCGCGCAAGTGGTGCATTGAGGGGAAGAAGCAGGGCAAAGGAGGACCGAAAGTTGGCGCAGCGTAAATCACAATTTGCGGATACGCAAATTTCAGGCCAGTTCGCGGTGCGGCGTACGTATGAACATTGTTCTGGCTGGCAGAATTCGGCAACGAAAACGACTGGACGGCAAGCCTTGAAAGCACATCCACGCAGCGCCCCCGCGGTCGAGCCCACCACGCTCGACCGCGAGACCTTCGGCAAGCGTTTGCGCACGGCTCGCAAAGCGTTTGGCTGGACCCTGTCGCAACTGTCGGCGCTGTCGGGCGTGTCGATCACGACCATCTCGCGTGCCGAGCGTGGGCAGCTCGCCCTCGGCTACGAAAACTTCGCGGCACTCGGGCGCGCACTGCGGATGGACATGAACGCCATGTTCGCCAGCGACGGTGTCGAGCCGGCCTTGCTCGACGGGCCGGTGGTCACGCGCGCTGGCAAGGGCGTGGTGTACCGCGGCCTGTCTTTCGCGTATGAGTTTCTCGGCACCACAGCGGCCGGCAAGCAGATGAGCCCGGTGGTCGGGACAGTCCATTCGCGCACCCTGAACGGCCCGGAAGATTTCGCACGGCATGCCGGCGAAGAGTTCGCCTATGTGCTTTCGGGTGCGATCGACGTGCACTTCGAGGATGGTGAGGTGGTGCACCTGGCCCGTGGCGATTCGCTGTATTTCGAAGGTCGCATCGGCCACGCGTATGTCACCGTCAGCCGGCAGCTTGCCAAGATCGTCGGCGTGACCACGACCGATACGGCGTTCATGCAATCGGCACGGGCACGGGTGTTGTAACGCGCGAGCTGATACTTTCGTGGTGCCGTCGTGGCCCACGCTGCGGCTCGAGGCCGAAGTGGAAGTCGTCTTGTTCAGCTTCCCGGATCGGCCGGTGCAAGACGCCGTCGGCATTCACCGCGAAGCCTCCGAACGCTTCGCGCCAGCCGGCAGCATCTTGTCGCATTCCGATGGCCGTCGAGAACACTTCGCGCGATGGTCGGAGTTCCACTTCCCAAGGGGCTTCGACATGAATTTTTTCCGACCGCTGAGTGCGACCGTCTTTGCATTGCTGCTCCCGTTCGCCGCCAGTGCAGCCGACCTCAAAGTCACGGTCACCGATGGACCGACGGTTCCGGCCACGCTCTTCGTGGCGCTGTTCGACTCGGCCGAAGCCTTTGCCGCCGACAAGCCGCTGGTATCGCAGAAGGTTCCAATGCGGGACGGCACAGCGCAGTTCGCTTTTGCCGGTCTGGCAGCGGGGCGCTATGTGGTCAAGTCTTTCGCCGACGAGAACGGCAATGAAAAGCTCGACACGAATCTGGTGGGATTCCCGACCGAGCGTTACGGGTATTCGAACGATGCCAAGGGGCGCATGGGTCCGCCGTCGTTCGACGCGGCTGCGGTCAAGGTGGATGCCGACAGCACCATCGCCTTCCGCCTGCACTGAGCGAGGAGCCAGGCCATGGACCGCCGTGAACTTCTGCGTCGCCTGCTTGCCGCAGGCAGTGTGTCGCCGCTTTTGCAGCTCATTCCGTCGATGTCGGCCCACGCCGACACGCTCGACGCGCCGGACGCCTGGCAGGCGCAGTTCGATGCCTCGACCATGCCCTGGAAGTCGGCCTTCGCTACGCCGAGGGGCGACCTGCCGCTGACTGCCGCCAGGGTGCGCGGGCGTTTCCCCGATGCCGTCGCCGGCACGCTCTATCGCATCGGCCCGGCCGGCCATGACCTGGGCGGTGAGCGCTACCACCACTGGTTCGACGGCGACGGCATGGCGCATCGTTTCGTGATCGCCGGCAGCGAGGTTCACCACCAGGGCCGCTATGTGGCGACCGCCAAGCGCGCGGCTGAAATGCGCGCCGGGCGGCGGCTGACGGAGGGCTTCGGCACCGTGTTCAAGGGCACCGACGAAGTGACCTCTCCCGACAGCATGAACGTCGCCAACATCAGCATGCTGCACGTGGGCGGCGAACTGCTGGCGCTTTGGGAAGGCGGCTCGGCCACGCGCCTCGATCCGCAAACATTGGAGACGCGCGGCATCAAGACCTGGCGCGCCGATCTTGCGGGCGTCCCGTTCTCCGCCCATCCGAGGGTCGAGCCCGACGGGACGGTCTGGAACTTCGGCGTGAGCTCGAACAGCGGCCTGTTGCTGCTTTACGAGATCGCGCCCGACGGCGTGCTGCGACGTGCCGATGCGCTGCCGCTCGCCGACCTGCCGATGATTCACGACTTCGCAGTGACCGCCAGGCACCTCGTCTTTTTGCTGCCGCCGCTGGTGTACGACGTCAGGCGAAGGATGGCCGGCGCCAGCGTTCTCGACTCGCATGTGTGGCGGCCCGAACTCGGCATGCGCGCGCTGGTCATCGACAAGAAAGACTGGAAGCGGCAGCAGACATTCATGCTGCCAGTCGGCTTTCTGTTTCACCTCGGAAATGCCTGGGAAGAAGAGACCGCAAGCGGCACCGTGGTCCATGTCGACTATGCGCGCTCCGCCGATGCGTCGACCCTCTTCGTAAGCACGCGCGACGTCATGCGCGGCCAGCTGGTACGCGCTGCGAGCCCGACGCTCGCAGTCGCCAGCCTCGACCTTGGAAGCGGCAAGGCGACGCAGGTCGACCTGGCAGCAGAAGCCGAGTTTCCGCGCATCGATCCACGCTCGGTCGGACTGCGACATGGCCACGTGATTCATGCGACGAATCCGCTTGTCGGCCTGCCGATGTTGAGTGCGATCGCCAACACCAACGTCGAGTCGGGATCGTCCCAGGTCTTCAGCTATGGAAAGGAATCGGTGGTCGAGGAACACCTGTTCGTGCCGGACGGTCGAGGCCCGGGTTGGGTGCTGGGCACCGTGTTCGACTATGCGCAGAAAAAGACGGTGCTCTCCTGTTTTGCCGCCGACGCCTTGACCGATGGACCGGTTGCGCAAGCCACCTTGCCGTACGCGCTGCCATTGGGCCTGCACGGGACCTTCGTGCCGACGTAGTGCCTCGAAGTCGGCGAACTCAGGCGACGGCGCGAATCGCCTCGCTTTGCACCGCGCGCTCGTCGGCGCTGAAAAAGTGCAATGACTCGGGCGCAATCGACAGGCGCAGCGTGCCGCTGAGCTGCGGGTTGGCGGTCGGTGCGAGCAACACGAGCTCGCCGAGGGCCGAGCGCAGGTAGCAGAAGGCGCGATCGCCGAGCTGCTCGACGGCCAGCGTTTCGCAGTCGCGCAGTTCCAGCACGACCTCGCCGGGCGCCGGTTCGCCGATGCGGGCCTGCTCGGCCCTGAAGCCGATCGTGGCGGCTTCGCCGTGCAGCCGAAGCGGGACATGAAGCGGCACCTGCTGCGTCGCGTCGCCCAGCCTCAAGAAGGTGCCGCGCGCATCCGGCTCGCAGCGCTGGACCTTGAAGAGGTTGATGCGCGGCGTGCCGATGAAGCCGGCGACGAACAGGTTGGCAGGCGACCGGTACAGCGTCAGCGGCGAGCCGACCTGCTCGATGCGACCCTTGCGCAACACCACGATCTGGTCGGCCAGCGTCATGGCTTCGGTCTGGTCGTGCGTCACGTACACCGCGGTCGCTTTCAACGTGCGCTGCATGCGCGCGATCTCGAGGCGCAGCCGCACTCGCAGCTCGAGGTCGAGGTTCGACAGCGGCTCGTCGTACAGAAAAACCTCGGGCCGGCGGATCATCGCGCGGCCCATGGCCACACGCTGCCGCTGGCCGCCCGAGAGCTGGCGCGGAAAGCGGTCGAGCAGAGGCGTGAGTTCGAGCGTGCCGGCGATCTCGTCGACGCTACGCTGCTGTTCGGCGGCCGACGCCTTGGCCATGCGCAGCGGGAAGGCCAGGTTCTGCCGTACGGTCTTGTGCGGGTACAGCGCGTAGTTCTGGAACACCAGCGCACAGCCGCGGTCGGAGGGCGGCACGTCGTTCATCAATCGGCCGGCGATGCGCACCTCGCCGCCGCTCGGCGTTTCAAGGCCGGCGATCATGCGCAACAAGGTCGATTTGCCACAGCCCGACGGACCGAGCAGCACGGTCACCTGGCCGTCGGGCATGGTGAGGTCGATGTCAGGAATCACCTCGACGTCGCCGAAGCGCTTGCTGATGGATTTGAGTTGGATCTCGGCCATGAATTTCTTTGCTGCGTTGCGTTGAAAAAGGTGTCAGCCCGTGGGCGTATTGGCCGCCTGCGCGACCCCGCGCTGGATGTTGGATTCGGTCAGTCCGAGCAGTTCCTCCATCGCCTTGCGCGCCTCGGCTGGCTTGCGCGCCCAGATCTGGTCGAGCACTGCGCGGTGCAGCGGCAGGCTCTTGCGCGGCGCACCGGGTTGCCGCGTCGACAGCTCGAACGAGGTGCGCAGCGCGGCCTCGATGGTGGCACCGAAGGCCACTAAAAACGGGTTACCGGTGGCGCTCAGGATGGCGTGATGGAACTCCAGGTCGGGCCCCGCATAGGCGACCGGGTCCATGCCCGCAGCATCCATCGCACGGTAGGCACGCTCGATGGCGGCAATGGCGGCATCGGGCGCCGAGGTGGCCGCGAGTTCGCACGCGGCCGGCTCGACGATGCGCCGCAACTGCATCAGGTGTTGCGCCATCTGCACGCGGTCGTTGCCCGACCAGGCCCAGCGCAACACGTCTTCGTCCAGCATGTTCCATTGCATGCGCGGCAGCACGCGGGTGCCGGCCTTTTGCCGCGACACCAGCAGGCCCTTGGCCTTGAGCCGGCTCAAGGCTTCGCGCACCGAGGTGCGGGCCACGCCCAACTGTTCGGCCAACTCGACTTCGGTCGGCAGCGAGGTGCCGTCCCCCCACTCGCCGCCCATCACTCGCCGCGCCAGCGCCTCGGTGACGGCCAGCGGCCCACGCCGCGCAGCGGGGCTGGCCGAAGTCATGGAGGAGATATTCTGGTCAGACATAATAATTTGGCTGATGGAGGTTATACGAGGCGAATTGCGTATGATCTCCGGGTTTTCCACGACGGTACGAATTTAAATTGTCTGTCATATTCCTGGCTGCCAAAGGCAAGGAGCATGTCGAACCTGCCTGCGGTCCATCCCCGGCAGAGCCTCCAGGAGACACACCATGCGCACCAACGAACCGCTTCGAATCGACGCCCAGCGTCGCCGCCTGATCAAGGCCGCCGCCGCCACCGTGGCGGTGAGTGCCGGCAGCACGCTGGCATTTCCGGCCCTCGCGCAGGCCAAGCCCTTCGCTGGCGTGAAGCTGCGCGGCGCTGCTTACCAGCACGGCTTCTTCAACATCCTGCGCAAATACATTCCCGAGTTCGAGGCGCAGACCGGCATGACGGTCGACCTGCAGTTGTCGGCCTTTCCGGTCTACAACCAGCAGGCCGACCTGGAGCTGTCGTCGGGCGGCAGCGCCTGGGATTTCTGCAACGTCACCTTCATCCTGGCAGCGCGCTGGGTGGCGGCCGGGCTGCTCGCCAACCTCGACGATTTCTGCAACGACCGCAAGCTCACGCCGGCCAGCTGGAACCCGGACGACTTCGTCAAGGGTGCGCAATTGCCGTACCTCGACAAGGCCGGCAAGACCTTCGGCTATTCATGGGAAGGCGGCGCCATGTTGATGGGAATCAGCCGCACCGACCTCATGAAAAAGCGCGGCGTGGAAGCACCGCGCACTTTCGACGAACTCATGAAGGTGTGCGACGCGGTCAATGGGCAGGACGGCGGCAGCGGGCCGGTCACCGGCTTCGTCAGCTCGAATCTGCATCACTGGTTTTTGCCACCCTACATCCAGGGCTACGGCGGTGATCTGTTCGTCAACCCGCCCACCGACATCAAGCCGGCACTCGACACGCCGGCGTCCATCGAGGCCACCGCTTTCTACACGACGCTGTTGTCGAAATACGGGCCGCAAGGCGTGCTCGGCTACACCGAAGACCAGGCCCGCGCCGCACTCATCAGCGGCCGTTCCAACATCTTCATCCACTCCAGTTCGTGGGTCACCGCGATGCTCACCTCGCCCGACAGCAAAGTGAAGGACACGGCCCGCGTGATGCGCATGCCGGCCGGGCCGAAGGGCGACTTTCCCGCAGCGAACAGCCAGGGCCTGGGCATTCCGAAGAACGCCAAGAACAAGGAAGCCGCCTGGGAGTTCATCAAGTGGACGCTCAGCCCCGAGCTGACCGCACGCATCGTGAAGGACACCGGCCATCCGTCGATCTGCCGCCGCTCGGTGATCGAGAGCGCCGAGTACAAGCGCATCAATACGGTCAACGGCCAGGACATCGGCAAGCTCTACCTCGAAGTGCTCGACATGCCGAGCAAGACGCACAACTACATGGCCTACCGCACGGTGAAAGAATTTCCGCTGATCGGCGACGTGGTGAACAAGGCGGTCGAGCGCGTGGTGTCGGGCCAGATGCCTCCAGCCGAGTCGATGAAGTCGGCGCAAGAGGCCGCACTCGGCAGCCTGCGCCGCGCTGGCGCGAAAGTCTGAGCCCGCACCGCCGATGGCCGCTGCATCCTACGAACGTCAACGCCGCAGTTTCGTGCGGATGGCCATCGCGCCGAGCCTGCTGTTTCTGCTGCTGGTGGCGGGCTTGCCGACGTTGTTTCTGCTGGTCACCAGCCTGACGCCGGGGGCGCTGGTCAACCCCGGTTCGCTCACCGACTTCACCGAGCCGCTGCGCAACTACAAGCTGCTCGGCAGCGACGAGCGCTTCGTCGGCTCGCTCTGGGTGCAGGCGCGGCTTTCGGTCTACACGGTGGTGCTGCAGGTGCTGCTCGGCACCGGGCTGGCGCTTCTGGTGCACTCGGGACAAGACCGCTGGAAGTCGTTGCGGCACCTGTTCGTGATCCCGATGGTGCTGCCGCCCATCGTCGTGGCGGTGATCTGGAAGCTGATCTACACGCCCGACATCAGTCCGATCTACCAGGCCGCGCGGATGCTCGGCATCGCGCTGCCGGCGATGACGACGCATGTCGACTTCGCGCTGTGGGCAATCGTCATCGCCGACACCTGGGAGTGGGCGCCGTTCACCTTCCTGATGGTGCTGGCGTCACTGCAGACGCTGCCCGCCGAATATGTCGAGGCCGCGCGCATGGACGGTGCCGATGTTTGGCGCGTGTTCGGCCACATCGTGCTGCCGTACATCGCGCCGGTGCTGCTGGTGTGCACGCTGTTCCGGCTGATCGACAGCATCAAGGCCTTTCCGCTCATCTTCCTGCTGACCGGCGGCGGGCCCGGTTCGGTGACCGAGGTGACCAACTACTACGCTTACCTGGTGGCTTTCAACTTCGGCGAGCTGGGCTATTCGAGCGCCATCACCGTGGTGCTGCTGGTGGCCACGGTGCTCATCAGCTGGGCCGCGATGCGGGTCAGCCGCAACCGGGGAATCGACTCATGACATCGCAACGCGTGCTGGCTTTGCGCCGCCGCTGGCCGCTGGCGCGCTGGGCCGTGCCGATCATCCTGCTGGCGATGCTGTTGCCTTTCCTGTGGCTGTTGCAGATGTCGTTCAAGCCGACACCGCTCATCCTCGAATTTCCGCCCCGCATGTTCTTCACGCCGACGCTGGAGCACTACGTCGGGCTCTGGCAAGCGGGCTTTCCGGAGTCGTTCGTCAACAGCCTGATCACCAGCGTCGTGTCGACGGTGCTCGCGCTGCTTCTCGGTATTCCGGCGGCGTATGCGCTGTCGCGCTGGACCGGAAGAGGGCGCTTCGGCCTGGGGCTCGGCATTTTGCTGACGCGCATGGCGCCGCCCATCGCCTTCACCATTCCGTTCTTTCTGGCGTACCGCTGGCTCGGCCTGCTCGACACGCGCACCGGCCTCATCCTGATCTACATGACCTTCAACCTGCCGCTGGTCATATGGATGATGCAACCCTTCTTCGACGCGGTGCCGGAATCGCTCGAAGAGGCGGCATTGATGGACGGCGCCGGCTTTCCGACGGTGTTCTTCGAGATCGTCATGCCGATGGCGACGGCGGGCATCGCAGCCACTTCCATCCTGTGTTTTTTGTACGCCTGGAATGACTTCTTCTTCGCGCTCATCCTGACCCGCACGGATGCGCGCACGGCGCCGGTGGCAGTGGTCAACTTCATGAATTACGAAGGCTGGGAGTGGGGCAAGATCGCCGCCGGCGGCTCCTTGGTGATGGCGCCGGTGCTGGTGTTCTCGATGCTGGTGCGGCGCTATCTGGTCAGCGGTTTGACGGCCGGCGCGGTGAAGGGTTGAGCGTGTCCCACCCACCCCTTACCGGCGCAACGCGCATCGTCCCTATCCTTGCCCATCCGGTCGACCATGTGCGCGCGCCGCGCACCTACAACCCCGCGTTCGCCGCCGCCGGGCTCGACTGGCACATGGTGCCGATGGGCGTCTTGCCGGCCGACCTGAGCGCGACGCTGGCGCAGCTGGCGCGCGTGACCAACCTGCAAGGCGTCAACCTCACCATTCCGCACAAGGCGGCGGCTTTCGCACTGTGCAGCCGGGCCACGGCCGAGGCGCGTGACACCGGCATGGCGAACACGCTGCGACTCGAAGCCGATGGCCACTGGGCCGGCGCCAACTCCGATGGCATCGGCTTTCTCGGCGCCGCACGCGCGAACGGGCTGCTCGATACGGGTAGGCCGGTGGTGATCGCAGGCTCGGGCGGCGCCGGCACCGCGATCGCTTTCGCGCTGGCCGCAGCCGGTGTGCGAGAGATCGACGTGCTGGACACCGACGCCAACCGCGCCGCAGCCCTGCGACACGCGCTGCAGCGGAAATTTCCCGACCTCGTCATCGGCCATCGCCGCGAAGCCCTGGCCCACGCCGGGCTGGCCGTGAACGCCACGCCGATGGGCCTGCACGACGACGATCCGATGCCCTTCGATGCGGCGCTGCTGCCGGCCGATGCCGCGCTGTTCGACATCATTGCCGCGCGCGACACCGAACTGATGACCGCCGCCACAGCACGCGGGCTGCGCGTGCTCGGCGGGCGCCCGATGGTCGAGCACCAAGTGGCACACCAGATCGCGTTCTGGCGCGGCGACCATCACGCCTTGCCCAAGTGATCTAACGAAGAGATCGAGATGCCGAAGAGATACGTGCCCAAGTTCAAGATGACGCGACGGGCCTTGCCGGTTCTCGCCGCCACCCTGGCGCTGTGCGCCGCCCCCGCCCATGCGCAGTCCGCCGCCGACTATCCGCAGAAGCCGATCATGATGGTCGTGCCGCAGCCGGCCGGTGGCGCAGCGGATCAGTTCGCGCGGCCGTTCGCGCAGGCACTGGCCAAGCGCCTGAATCAGCCGATCGTCATCGAGAACAAACCCGGCGCCAACGGCAACATCGCGGCTGCTTATGTGGCGCGGCAACAGTCGGCCGATGGCTACACGATCTTCTTCGGCTCGGTCAGCACGATGGCAGTCAACCCGCATCTGTACAAGACGCCGGGTTTCGATTCGTTCAAGGATTTTCAGCCGGTCACGCTGACCAACCAGACGCCCAATGTGCTGATCGTCGGTGCCGCCACGCCCTACAAAACGGTGGCCGACGTGGTCGGCGACGCCAAGGCCAAGCCGGGCACGCTGACCTTCGGCTCGGCCGGCAACGGCAACACCATGCACCTGACCGGGCTGCAGTTCGAATCCAGGACCGGCACGTCGCTGATCCACGTCCCTTACAAGGGCGGTCCGGCCGCGCTCAACGATGTCATCGCCGGGCAAATCCCGATGATGTTTCACAACCTTTCGGCGGTGCTCGCCTTCGAGAAGGCCGGCAAGGTGCGGGTGCTCGCGGTCGCCGACACGCATCGTTCCAGGTCGTTGCCTAACGTGCCGACGATGGCCGAGGCCGGTGCGCCCGGCGTGGTGCAGCTCGCCTGGAGCGGCATGCTCGTGCGCAGCGGCACGCCAGCGCCGATCGTCGATCGGCTGAACAAGGAGATGCGCGAAGTCCTCAAGGAACCGGCGTTCCGCAAGTCGATGGAAGATCAGGGCTTCGACGTGCTGTCGTCGACGCCGCAGGAATTCGAAGCACGCATCAAGGCCGACTACGCCACCATGGGCGAGGTCATCAAAGCCGGCAACGTGCAGATCGACTGAACGCCACCCGATCCACTCGAACCGAACCGAAAGTGCTTATGCCCGCCATCAACCTCTTCAAACACGCACTCGCCGCCAAGCAGCCGCAAATCGGCATCTGGTCGACGCTGCCGTATCCCTACATCTCCGAGTTGCTGGCCGGTGCCGGCTTCGACTGGATCCTGCTGGACACCGAACACGCGCCGAGCGATCCGGTGCTCATGCTTCAACAGCTGCAAGCGGTGCAGGCTGAAAAAGACAAGCCGACGTCGGCCGTGGTGCGGCCGCCGTGGAACGATCCGGTGCTCATCAAGCAGTACCTCGACATCGGTGCGCAAACGCTGCTGCTGCCCTTCGTGCAGAACCGAGCGGAGGCTGAAGCTGCCGTCGCGGCCACGCGCTATCCGCCGGGCGGCATCCGCGGCATGGGCGGCAGCATGCGCGCCTCGCGCTTCGGTCGCGACACCGGCTATGTGAAAGAGGCCGAGCGCGAGCTGTGCGTGCTGGTGCAGGTTGAAACGGCGGAAGCGCTGGAGCAACTCGAAGACATCGCCAACGTGGACGGTGTCGATGGCGTGTTCATCGGCCCCGGTGACCTGTCCGCCAGCATGGGCGTGGCCGGCCAGGTCAATCACCCGACGGTACGTGCCGCCATCGACGACGCCATCCGCCGCATCCTGGCGTGCGGCAAGGCGCCGGGCATTTTGATGATCGACGAGCCGCGCGCCCGCGAGTGCCTGAACCTCGGTGCGCTGTTCGTTGCGGTCGCCACCGACCAGGTGCTGCTGCGCAAGGCTGCCGACGACGTGGCTGCGCGCTTCAAGTCGGCGTCGGTGCCCGGCGCGCCCGTGAATGCGGCGGCCAAAGCGCCCGCCACCTACTGAATGAAAGCGTCTTCCTCGTATGTCCGTTGATGTTTCGGTGACCCACACCGCCAAGCCGACCCGATCCATCGAAGAGCTGCGCAGCCAGCGCTGGTTCGCCAGCGACGACATTCGCGGCTTCGCGCATCGTCAGCGCATGCAGGCGCAAGGGCTGGCGCGTGAAGCGTTCATGGGCAGGCCGGTGATCGGGGTCATCAACACATGGAGCGACCTTTCGCCCTGTCATGCGCACTTCCGCGAGCGGGCCGAGACGGTCAAGCGCGGCGTGCTGCAGGCCGGCGGGTACCCGCTCGAACTGCCGGCGTTGAGCCTCGGCGAAGTGATGGTCAAGCCGACCACCATGCTCTACCGCAACCTGTTGTCGATCGAGTGCGAGGAGCTGCTGCGCAGCCTGCCGATCGACGGCGCGGTGCTGATGGGCGGCTGCGACAAGACGACGCCCGGGCTCATCATGGGCGCGCTGTCGATGGACATCCCGGCCATCTTCATGCCCGCCGGCCCGATGCTGAACGACCGCTACAAGGGCCAGGCGGTCGGCGCCGGCACGCACACCAAGAAGTTCTGGGCCGAGTACACCATCGGCAACATCGACAAGGCCGAATGGGTCGGGCTCGAAGCGCGCATGACGCGCACCACCGGCACCTGCAACACCATGGGAACGGCCAGCACCATGACCGCCATCGCCGAGGCGCTGGGGCTTTCGCTGCCGGGCGCCATGAGCATTCCCGCCGTCGATGCAGAGCACAGCCGCATGGCGTGGCGCTGCGGCGAGCGCATCGTCGGCATGGTGTGGGAAGACCTGAAGCCTTCGCGCATCGTGAGCAAAGCATCGTTCCTGAATGCCATCGCGGCTTACATGGCGTTGGGTGGCTCGACCAATGCGGCCGTGCACCTTCCGGCGATGGCCGGGCGCGCCGGCATCGAAATCACCATAGACGACCTGGATGAAATCGCGCGCAAGGTGCCGGTCATCGCCAACCTCTACCCCTCGGGCGACAAGCTGATGGAGGACTTTCACTTCGCCGGCGGCTTGCCGGCGGTGCTGAACAAGATCGCCAGGCACCTCGACCTGTCGGCCATGACCGTCACTGGCTGCACCTTGGGTGACAACATCGCCAACTGGCCGTCGACCGACGACGGCACCATCCTCGACCCAGAGACGCCGCTGAAGAAGGGCGATACCGACTGTCCCGAAGCCGGCATGGCGCTGGCCGTGCTGCGCGGCAACCTGTGCCCGGACGGTGCCGTCATCAAGCCGGCCGCCGCCACGCCGAAATTGCTGCGCCACACCGGCCGCGCGCTTGTTTTCGAGTCGAACGCCGAGATGCTCGCGGCGATGGCCGACGAAGCACTGGACGTCGACGAATCGACCGTGCTGGTGCTGCGCAACGGTGGCCCGGTCGGTGGACCCGGCATGCCCGAGTGGGGCAACTTGCCGATCCCTAAGAAGCTGTTGCGCCAGGGCGTGCGCGACATGCTGCGCATCTCCGATGCGCGCATGAGCGGCACCCACTACGGCACCTGCATCCTGCATGTGTCGCCAGAATCGGCGATCGGCGGGCCGCTCGCGCTGCTGAAAACCGGCGACATGATCTGCTTCGACATCGGCGAACGCCGGCTCGACATGCTGGTGTCTGATGAAGAACTGGCCGAACGGCGCCGGGCCTGGGTCGCGCCGGTGCAGCCATTCACACGCGGCTACACGCGCATGTTCCAGCGCGAGGTCACGCAGGCGCATCTGGGTTGCGACTTCGAAAGCCTGTCGGGCAACGGGCCGACGCCGGAGCCAGCCATTTACTGAGGAGCGACCGGTGTCTCAGACACCGGTCAGCGAGATCTCGATCAGGTACTGGTGGCATGCCTCCAGGTCGGGCACGACGCCCAGGCCGGGTGCGTTGGACAGCGTGACGGCGCCGTCGCGCACGACGAAGTTCGGCAGCGCAGTCAGTTCGCGCAGCGGGTTCGGATTGGCGTCGACTTCGACATAGCCCGGACCGCCGACAGCGGTTTTCAGATGCATCGACGCGGCGAGGCCGATGCCGCCACCCAGCCAGTGCGGGCAGTACCACTTGCCGGCGGCCACCGTTTCGAGGGCGACGTCGAGGCACGCGGTAATGCCACCCCATTTGCCGAGGTCGGGCTGGATGATCGACAGCCCTTTCACCGCGATGAACTCGCGGAACTGCGACAGGCCGGTGAGGTTCTCGCCGCCGGCCAGGGTCAGCGGTTGCGTCTGCGCGAGCTCGGTCCAGCGTGGTGCCGGTTGGTCGGCACGCATCGGCTCTTCCATCCATAGCAGATCGAAGCCCGCCATGCGCTGGCCGGCAAGGCGCGCCTCGTCGAAATCCCAGGCCTGGTTGGCATCGACCATCAGCGTCGCTTCGTTGCCCAGTGCGTCGCGCAACAGGCGCAGATTGGCGAGGTCGCGCTCGGCGCCGAAGCCGACCTTGAGCTTGAACGCACGATAGCCTTCGTCACGTTTTTGCAGCGCCAGTCGGTCGGGCTCGGTCGGGTTGATGCCGGAGGCGTAGACCTGGATCGGTGGGGCATGCGCACCGTCTTCTGCGCCATCGGTATCTCCCAGCAGTTGCCAGAGCGGCTTGCCGGCGCGGCGCGCAAAGAGGTCCCACATCGCCGTGTCGACGCCGGCGACGATCTGATGCAACGGACCGTATTCGCCAGTCTGAATCGCCAGCACGGCGAAGCGGCGCGTGAGTTCTTCGAAGCCCTCGCGCGGGTGCGTCCAGGCGTGCGCCATGACCACCGGCTTGCAGTAAGCCAACGCCATCCGCGCGCGATGCTCTGCGCCCACGGTGGGGAAGTTGCACCAGATCTCGCCCCAGCCGACATGACCGTCGGCATCGGTCAGGCGCACCAGAACGGCAGGGCGGTCGCGCATGATTCCGAACGAGGTCTGCACCGGCGGGTCGGCCGGCGCGCGAAACACGAAGACATCGAATTGCCGGATCTGGAAAGGGGTCGACGGAGGCATTTGCATGGCGTCTATTTTCGTTGCAACAAGCGGCTCGCACATGGCGGAATGCGGCCCGACGTGACACATCGCGCTGCTTCATACTGGCACCCGATTTCAAAAAACAACAGGAGACATATGAAGCAATCGACGACCGCGTGGGCGCGTGCCGGCACTGCGCCGCTGGCTGCGCTGGCAGCCCTCACCGTCGCGCTGCTGGCCGGCTGCGCAGGCACCGGCTCGGTCCGCGCCGTGGCCGATCCGGCGGCTGCGTGCGCTGCAATGATGCAGCCGATTCCAGCCGCGGCCATCGGCCTGCCGAGCTCGGGCGCGGTGATCGAATCGGCCACGCTGGTGTCAGCCAGCGAACTCTCATTGACGAATCCATTGCCCTTTGTTCCGCCACCACCCGAAGTGGTGGTGGTGCCTGCCACGCCGCAGTACTGCAGGGTCCTGGGTGCCGTGCAGTCTGTCGATCCGGCGGCGCCGCCGATCCGCTTTCAGGTGAATCTGCCGAGCCAGTGGAACGGCCGCTCTTTGCAGTACGGCGGAGGTGGTTTCAACGGCGTGTTGATCAACGCGGTCGGGCTGCCACCTTCCGCGCGCATCGATCAGCCGTCGCCGCTGGCGCGCGGATTCGTCACCGTCGGTACCGACTCGGGCCACCAGAACGCGCCCGGTGTCGCGCTCCAGGCCTTCGCGCTCAACGACGAGGCGCTCGTCAATTTCGCGCACGCGTCGTACAAGAAAGTGCGCGACGTTTCGGTGGATCTGATGAAGCGCCGCTACGGGCAAGCTCCGGCCAAGCTCTACTTCATGGGCAGCTCCGAGGGCGGCCGCGAAGGGCTGACGCTGGCCCAGCGCTATCCGCAGGATTTCGACGGCATCTTCAGCCGCGTGCCGGTCATCAACTGGGCCGGCCTGCAGGCGGCCGGCACGCGCATGGGCGCCACGCAAACCGGCGACGGCTGGCTGCCGCCGCCGCTCGTCAAGCTGCTGGCGAGCGCGGTGCTGGCCCGTTGCGATGCGCTCGACGGGTTGGTCGATGGCATCGTCGGCAACCCGATGGGGTGCGGCAAGCTGTTCGATCCTGCGACATTGCGCTGCACGGGTTCAGCCACGACCGACTGCCTGAGCGATGCGCAGGTTCAGGCGGTGCGAACGCTGCATGCACCGTATGAATTCAGCTTTCCGCTGGCCAACGGCATTCGCAGCTACCCGGGTTGGGGATGGGGCGGCGAGGCTGCTTCTGGCACCGGGCCGGTGGGTGGCTATGTCAGCTGGCAGACCGGTACCGCGCGACAGTCGTTGCCGGTCGGGCCGACCAGCAGCCGTGCCTGGCTCTATGGCAGTGGCGCAATTCAATATTTCTACGCGCGTGATCCGGCGTTCGATCCGAGCCGATTCCGGCCCGAGGATTTCGCACCCCGCGTGCGCGAAGTTTCTGCACTGATGGACTCGACAGATCCGGATCTGTCGGCTTTTCGCGCACGCGGCGGCAAGCTGGTGATCAGCGAGCACTTGGCCGACTACGCGCAAAACCCGTATGCGGGAATCGACTACTACCGCTCGGTGGTGGCGCGCATGGGTCAAGAGCGCGCAGATTCCTTTGTGCGGCTCTACACCACGCCCGGCGCCGACCATGTCGGCACCGGGGCGCCCGTGAGCGTCGACATGCTGCAGACGCTGACCGACTGGGTCGAGCGCGCACACGCGCCGCAAGATCTGGTGCAAGTCGACCTGCAGGCCGTGGCACCGTTTGCCGAAACCCTGGCGCGGCCGATGTGCCGTTGGCCGACACTGGTCAAATACCGAGGGCAGGGTGACCCCAGGCGCGCTGCAAGTTTCGAGTGCGCTGCGCCTTGAAGTTCGTGGCGTTGGCTGACACGAGCGCCTTTGGATTGACCGTAGAGTGCGTCGCATGACGTTCGACAAATCTGAAAAATCCGCTGTCACCGGGAGTGCAGTGCAGGATTCCAGCATCGAGCAGCTGCTGGAAGGCTATGCCGCCCGGTATACGCAGCAAATTCGCGATCTCGCCGAGACCTTCTCGGCGGCGACGACGCGGCTCGGCAGCGCGCAAGGAGATCCGTCGACCGCACTGGCAGACGACGTGCGTGCGAGTGCAAGAAAGCACCGTGTCGACGCGGATTTGCTGCTGGCTGCGGTCGCTGACTACGCGGTGATCGAGTCGCGCTCCGAGGCGCTACACCGCTCCCGCGCAGGACACTGATCGCGCAAGCTGCTGCGCCGGTGCGGGCCGCGTGGTTATCATGAAGCTCGCAGGTCGCGGCGGACTTTTCGGTTGCCAACCCGGCGTTGGACACCATGCCCAAACTGATACTGACGAGATCCGGTGGCGACCTTGAATCGGTCGAGTTGACCGCCCCGGAAACCACCCTCGGCCGAAGCCTGCATAACGACATCGTGCTCTACGACATCGCTGCGAGCCGTCGACATGCGGTGATCACTGTCGATGCAGCCTTCGTGACCATCCGTGATACCAACAGCCGTAACGGCACTTTCGTCAATGGCCAGCGCGTGGTGACGCAGACTCTGGCCGACGGTGACGTCGTTGACCTCGGTGGATGTGCGATGTGTTTTGTGTCGGGAGATCAGCAATACAGCGAGGTGGTTGCCCAAGGGGTTTCTTCAGTGCCGAACTGGATCGTCGACGACCTGGAAGAACACGTACCGACTGCGCCGGATGTGCCCCTGCAGTTACGGCGCAAATAGCTGCAGGCAGCTCACTCGAAGCACATTAGGTATGTTCGTTATCGAACAATGAGAAACATTCGACACTGTTGGACGAATGATGCAGCTGGCCCGAAATTGAGGCCGGATTCTGTGCACAGCTTCCTATGAGATGCAACTTCTCAGCCAGAAACTGTCGACTTCACGTAAACACGGGAAGCACATATGAACGCCGCCACATCGTTGGCTCTCGCTGTCAAGGAGCTAGAGCCAGGGGAATTCCACTGGATGTTGCTCGAGGAAGACGGCTCGTTGGAGGATGGATTCAGCTTCAAGCCGAGGCGGATCGGCGAGCCGGAAACCGACACTGCCGCCGCGTGGGTGGCAGGCTATCTGGCCTTGCGCGCCGCGCTGCGCGCAGCCAAGCGGTAACAGCCGCCAGGGTCGACGCCGAGCGCAAATAAAATCGGCGTCGTGAAATCACTTGTCTTCGACCTGTCTCGCTACGACGCCACGATCATCGACCTCGACGGAACGATGGTCGACACGCTGGGCGATTTCGTGGCCGCTCTCGGCCTCATGCTGAACGAACTCGGCCTGCCCGGCATCACCGCCGAGACCGTCGAGCCGATGGTCGGCAAGGGTTCCGAACACCTGATCAGTTCGGTACTCGACCATGTGCTCGCGCCAACCGTAGCCGCGCGAACAGCGTCGCTCTTCGATCGGGCCTGGACGTCTTACCAGTATCACTACCGCCTCGTCAACGGGCAGCAGTCAGCCGTTTTTCCGGGCGTGCGCGAGGGCCTGGAACTGTTTCGGTCCCGCGGGTTGCGCCTGGCCTGCATCACCAACAAACCGACCGATTTCGCGCGTCCGCTGCTGGCGGCAAAAGGACTCGACGGCTTCTTCGAGGTGGTGTTCGGTGGCGATGCGTTCGAGCGCAAAAAGCCCGATCCAATGCCGTTGGTGAAGACTTGCGAATACCTCGGAACGTCACCAGCCCGCACGCTGATGCTCGGTGACTCCAGCAACGATGCGCGCGCCGCGCGCGCGGCCGGTTGCCCCGTCGTGCTGGTGACCTATGGCTACAACCACGGGGAGCCGGTGCGCGATGTCGATGCCGATGGCGTCATCGACGCCTTCACCGATTTCGGCAGCGTGCGAGCGGGCGCTTGACGTTCGGCGTCGGCGGTATGCCGTCGGCCATCAGATCACCTGTGCCAGTCTTCGACCACCGAGGCGATTTCCGGCATCGTGGCCTGCTCGATGAGAGGCGTGTCTTCGTCTTCCCCCTCACCGAACTTGACCACCCATGGATGTCCGTCGATCTCGACAACGGACTTATAGGCGGTAGAAACTAGGTCCAGGCACGGCGCCTTCAGGCATGGCTCTTGGCTCCCCTGCGCGAAGCCGCCTGAACTTCACCTTCGAGCGCCGCGAGGTCGTGGGCCGGATTCGCCGACGCGGCCAGTGCTTCCCTATTGCTTTGCAAAATGCCGGTTTTGTTCAATCTTGATCTACGAAACCCGGATGAAATCAACAAACGCCCGCAGCGGCGCCGGCAGATATCGGCGGCCAGGGTAGTAGAGGAACGGGCCTGAGAACCGCGGCCACCATGACTGCAGCACCGGCTCCAGCGCGCCGCTGTCGAGGTGCGGTTTCAACCAGTCGTCGAACAGCTGGATTACGCCTGTGCCCGCGATCGCGGCATCGACGGCGAGGTCGACGGCGGCACCAATGCGCACGATGAGCGGTCCGGTGGGGTCCACCTTCACGACCTCGCCGTCGCGCTCGAACTCCCAGACCGGCATCGCACCGCTGGCGAAGCGGCCGCGCAAGCAGTCGTGGTCGAGCAAGTCGCGCGGATGCTCGGGGCGGCCGCGGCGGTCGAGATACGTCGGGGATGCCGCTGTCGCGTAGCGCTGTTCGCGCGGGCCGATGGGGATGGCGATCATGTCCTGCTCTAGCCGTTCGTCGTAACGGATGCCAGCGTCGCAGCCGGCCGCGAGCATGTCGACGAAGCTGTCATCGGCCACGATGTCGAGAACGATGTCGGGGTAGGCCGCCAGAAACGGCGGCACGATGCGTGGCAACACGAGGCGCACGGCGCTGATCGGCACGTTGAGCCTGAGCGTGCCCGCGGGGCGATCCCTGAAGCCGTTGACGACGTCGAGTGCGGCCTCCACCTCGAGCAGCGCCGGGCCGAGCCGGTCGATGAGCCGCGCACCGGCTTCGGTCGGCGCGACGCTGCGGGTGGTGCGGTTGAGCAGCCGCACGCCGAGCCGGGTTTCGAGTCGGCGAACCGCTTCGCTGAGGCTGGAGGCACTGCTGCCGGTGAGGCGGGCCGCTTCGCGAAAGCCGCCTGCACGCGCGACCGCGACCAGCGCCGTGAGATCACCGAGGTCTGCCGCCATTGTTCGAGATTCCGTACAGCCTGTGCCGAGCGCGGCATCTTATCGCCCGAGTCGATGCGACCTACATTGATCGCCAGACGCCAAGTCAAACCGCAAAGGAACCATCGTGATCGATATCGGAAAAGCAGGAACATTCACTCTCGGTGTCCGCACCGTCAAGCGCGTCGGCTACGGCGCGATGCAGCTCGCAGGCCCCGGCGTCTTCGGGCCGCCGAAGGACCGCGCAGGCGCTGTCGCGGTGCTGCGTGCTGCCGTCGAAAGCGGCGTCGACCACATCGATACCAGCGACTTCTACGGCCCGCACATCACCAACCAGATCATCCGCGAGGCGCTGCACCCCTACCGCGACGATCTGGTCATCGTCACGAAGATCAGTGCCCGCCGCGGCGAAGACGGCTCGTGGATTCCGGCCATGTCGCCCAAGGAGCTGACGCAGGCCGTGCACGACAACCTGCGCAACCTCGGGCTCGACGTGCTGGAAGTCGTCAACCTGCGCAGCATGCTCGACGTGCATGGGCCAGCCGAGGGCTCGCTGGAAGAGCCGCTCGCCGCCCTGGCCGAACTGCAACGGCAAGGCCTGGTGCATCACATCGGCCTGAGCAACGTGACGCCCACGCAGATCGCCGATGGACGCCGCATCTGCAAGATCGCCTGCGTGCAGAATCTGTACAACCTGGCGCATCGGGACGACGACGCGTTGATCGACGACCTCGCGAAATACGGCACCGCCTACGTGCCGTTCTTTCCGCTCGGCGGCTTCACCCCATTGCAGTCGACGGCTCTGTCCGACGTTGCCAGTTCGCTGGGCGCGACGCCGATGCAGGTCGCTCTGGCGTGGCTGCTGCAACGTGCACCGAACATCCTGCTGATTCCCGGCACATCGTCTGTGGGGCATCTGCACGAGAACCTGGCAGCGGTCGATCTGACGCTGGACAGCGATGCGGTCGCGAAGCTCGATCGGATTGGCGCGAAGTGACATCGCTCGCTTGTTGCGGTTCGCGCATGCGGGTCGTTCCGCTGCCTATGATCGAAGGGATGCGTGGCCATGTCGGCCACGGGGAGTCCGGCTTGAAGCCCAGTCTTTCCGAATCCCTCAGAACCGAAACCCGCGAATTGCATACACAAGCCGAGCGCAGCGCCTTCATGGGCGCGTTGCTCCGCGGGCGGATGGAACGACAGGCCTACTGCGCCATGCTGCGCAACCTGCATGCGATCTATGCCGCGCTGGAGCCGGCGCTCGAGCGGCATGCGAGCGATCCGCTTCTGTCTCCTTTGTCCTTTTCCCAGTTGCGGCGCGAAGGGCCGTTGCAAGCCGACCTCGACGCACTGCACGGCGCCGGTTGGGCCGATGCCTACGCCATGCAGCCGGCCACCGTGGACTACGTGGCGCGACTTTGCACGCTGGACGAAGCACAGCCCGAATTGCTGGCCGCGCACAGCTACGTGCGCTACCTCGGCGACCTGAGCGGCGGGCAGATGCTGCGACGCATCGTGCGCGACAGCATGGCGCTGCCGCCCGGACAAGGGACAGCGTTCTATGAGTTCGGCACATCGGAAGAAACGGTGCAGTTGAAGCGTGCCTACCGGGAAGGGCTCGAACAACTGCAGCCTGCCGAAGCGACTGCGCGAGCCATCGTGGCCGAGGCCCGCCGCGCCTTCGAACTGCACATGCAGCTCTTCGAGGAACTTGCGAGCGACATGCTTGCGGCGTTTTGACTCCCTGTGACTTTCAAAAAATGCCGGGACCGACTCGGACTGCGTTTCAGCAGGCGTAGCATCGCCGGGATGCAAGTTGAAAAGCCATCTTCAGCCGGGGCGGCCGCTCTGGAAAGCCCCGCCGACGAGTCTGCCCAAGCCAGTGGCTTCACGTGGCCGAACCCGGTCGCGCCGGGCTTCGCACCGAACGCCGTCATCAACGACGCGCCGGCCTGCGAGTTCTTTGGCGCGAACAACCAGCGCGTGGTTGGCAAGCTGACGCGCTTCTTGCCGAAAGAAGAAGCGGTTCATGTGCAGCTCAACCAGTCGAGCCGAGCGACCACCGTGCGCTTCAATCAGTTCCGCATGCTGCGCCTGACACGGCCACTGTCCATCGGGACCGCCGCCGGCACCGCGAAGTGGTCGTCCTTCAAGATCACCTGGAACGACGGCAGTGTTTTAGAGGGCGAATCGCTGGGCCAGCGCAAGACCGCTCCGGGGCTTTTTCTTTTTGTCGCCGGTGAAGACAAGAACTCGGTGGTGCGGCTTTTCGTGCCGCGCAGCAGCTTCAAGGAAGTGTTGTTGTCCGAGCCGGATGCATCGGCGCCAGACGCGCCTGCCGAACCTTCCTTGAGCTTGCAGCCGCTCGACGTGGAACCAGCCGAGGACCAGGCTTCCGGTGCGGCATCGCCGGATCGCGAGAGCGAGTCCGTGCTGTCAGCCGAAGTCGTTACACCGGAGCAACTGGTGGCGCAACTCGAAGCACAGAGCCGCATGCCGATGGTACGCATCGGCCAGGCGCTGATCTCGCTCGGCCTCATCACCGAAGAGCAGTTGCGCGACGGCCTGGCCCAGCAACAGTTCGACCGTACCGTGCCGCTCGGCGAAACGCTGATTCGCATGGGCGTCATCAAGCGGCTGGACCTGCAGACTGCACTGGCCCGCAAGATGGGATATCCACTGGTCAATCTGCAGCTCTTTACGCCCGCGGCGGAGGCACTGCGAAAGATCAGCCACGGTGCCGCACGACGCCTTCAGGTCATGCCGCTGATGGTGAACGAAGGGCGTCTGATCGTGGCGCTCGACGATCCGGCCAACCGGCACGCGGCCATCGACGAGGCGGAATTCATCGCCGGCATCAAGGTGGTGCCGGTGCTCGGGCAATACGCCGACCTCAACGCGATCCTGTTCAAGGCCTACGAGAAGATCGGTGCGACCGAAGTGGGACCGGCGAGCGCCGACCTCGACCGGCCGATCGAGTTCGACATCACCGGCACCAACGAGCTGCTGGAGACGCTCGAAAAAGAAGGCCAGCCTTCGTCCGACGAAGACGCGCCGATCGAGCAGTCCGACAACTCGCTGGTGCGGATGATCAACCGCATGATCCTGGAAGCGCATCGCGAGGGCGTGTCCGACATTCATATCGAGAGCTATCCGGGCCGCGAAAAGATCCGCATCCGTTTCAGGCGCGACGGCCGGCTCTACACGTACCTGGAACTGCCGCCAAACTACCGCAACGCGCTCATCGCCCGCATCAAGATCATGTGCGATCTCGACATCAGCGAGAAGCGCAAGCCGCAAGACGGCAAGATCAATTTCTCGAAGTTTTCACCACAGCATCGGCTTGAACTGCGGGTGGCGACCGTGCCGACCAACAACGGCCTGGAAGACGTGGTGATGCGGTTGCTGGCCTCTGCCAAGCCGATCGCGCTCGACGCGCTGGGCTTGTCGGAGCGCAACCTGGCGCAGCTCAAGGCGGCAATCGAACGGCCTTACGGCATGGTGCTTTGCGTGGGACCTACGGGCTCCGGCAAGACCACGACGCTGCACTCGGCTCTGATGCACATCAACACGCCCGAGCGGAAGATATGGACGGCCGAAGACCCGATCGAGATCACGCAGGTCGGTTTGCGGCAAGTGCAGATCAATCCGCGCATCGACTGGACCTTTGCGAAGGCGCTGCGGGCTTTCGTGCGGGCCGATCCCGACGTGATCATGGTCGGCGAAATCCGCGACGAAGAAACCGCCAAGACCGCCATCGAAGCGTCGCTTACCGGCCACCTGGTGCTGTCTACGCTGCACACCAACAGCGCGCCCGAGACCGTGACGCGGCTGCTCGACATGGGCATGGACCCGTTCAACTTCGCGGACTCGTTGCTGGCGGTGCTGGCGCAGCGTCTGGTGCGCCGCCTGTGCACGCATTGCGTGACCAGCCGACCGGCGACCGGGGCCGAGGTCGACGAGTTGCTGTCGGACTACATGCACTCCTTCGGAGCGACGGAGATGGCGGCCGATCACGACACCGTGCGCAGCGGCTGGCTCACGCGTTCTGCCCGTGACGGCGCGCTGCAGATGTACCAAAGCGTGGGCTGCAAGCAGTGCGGCGACACCGGATTCAAGGGGCGCGTCGGCATTCATGAACTGATGGTCATGTCGCGCCCGCTGCGCCGCCTGGTGCAAAACGGCGCGCGCGCCGAAGAGCTGCAAGAGACCGCCATGCGCGAAGGCATGCGAACGCTGCGGCAAGACGGCATCGACAAGGTGCTGGCGGGCCAGACCACGATCGACGAAGTGCGCGCGACCAGCAACGTTTAACGTCTGTCATCAAGACAGAGGAATTGCCGACCGATGGAGTCCATGACCGATTTTGAATCGATGTTCGACCTGGCCCCCGTGTCCCTCTGGCTGGAGGACTACAGCGGGTTGAAGCAGTTGTTCGACCGCTGGCGCGCCGAGGGCGTCGAGGACATTGCAGCGCATCTTGAAGCAGACCCTGAACGGGTTCGTGAATGCATGGCGCAGTGGCGCGTGCTGCGTGTCAACCAAAGTACGCTTTCTCTCTTTTCGGCCGACTCGCAGGAGCATTTGCTGTCGCAACTCGACAAGGTGTTTCGCGGCGACATGGCTGCGCCAGTCGTCCACGAACTGACGCAACTGTGGCAAGGCCATCTGTGCTTCGACAACCAGACGGTGAACTACGCGCTGGACGGCCGCCGCCTCGACGTGCAGGTGCGCGTGCGGGTGCTGCCGGGTCACGAGACCACATGGGATCGCGTGCTGGTGTCGCTCGACGACATCACCGAACGCGTCCGTGCGGAGCGGGAGCGCATCGAGAGCGAGCACTATGCGCGCGGCCTGTTCGAGCACTCGCCGGTCTCGCTGTGGGTCGAAGACTTCAGCGCAGTCAAGCTGTTGCTGGACGACATCCGCGAGCGCGGCATCGACGACTTTGCGACCTTCATCAAGGTGCACCCCGAGTTCGTCACGCGCTGCATGCAGGAGATCCGCGTCATCGACGTCAACCGCGAAACATTGCGAATGTTCGTGGCCACCGACAAGGACATGCTGCTGCACAACCTCTCGCGCGTTTTTCGCGACGAAATGACGGAGTCTTTCGCCGACCAGTTGCAAGACCTGTGGAATGGCAAGACGCTGCAGCAGCGCGAGGTCGTCAACTACTCGCTGGCGGGCGACACCATCAACATCCACATGCAGTTCGCCGTGCTTGAAGACCGACTTGCCACATGGGATCTGGTGCTGGTGTCGCTGGTCGACATCACCGCCCGCAAGAAGGCCGAGGCCTACCTCGAATACCTCGGAAAGCACGACGTGCTGACCCAGTTGAACAACCGCACTTTTTATTCCGAAGAGCTCAACCGGCTTTCACGCAAAGGCCCGTGGCCGGTGTCGATGCTGGCCATCGACCTCAACGGGCTCAAACACGTCAACGATGAAGCCGGCCACGCCGCCGGCGACGTGTTGCTGCGGCGCGCGGGCGAGGTGTTGAGCATGGCGGTGGATGCGCCGGCCTGGCCTGCGCGCATCGGTGGCGACGAGTTCGCGGTGCTGATGCCCAAGACCGACGAGCGGGGTGCCGAAGCGATGCGCGACCGGATCCTCTCCTTGCTCGAACTCAACAACCAGTTCTATTCCGGGCAAAGCGGTCATGTGTTGAGCTTCGCCATCGGCACAGCGACCTGCGAAGCACGCGAGCACCTCGATTCGGCACTTCAGCGCGCCGACAAGGCCATGTATGCAGACAAGGCGCGGCATTACCTGGCGCGTGGAGACCACGTCGCGTGAAAAATGTGCGTCGATTGGTTGTAATTTGATGTGTCTTTGGCCAGTTAGAGGCCATGATCGAGACCATGAAATTCGGTTGTTTCGCCTCGGTGCGGCGATGCATGCTTTTGGCTTACGTCGCAACACTCGTGCTCGGCACGGGATTCGTGCGCGCGGGCGAACCAGGCGCTGAACGTCGGCTGCGAATCGTCGGTGGACTGGCAGCGGTCAACCAGTACACGTTGCATGAAGAGCGCTTCTGGGCGCAAGACCTGGCCCGTCTGAGCGGCGGCAAATACAGCGCGAGCATCGTGCCGTTCAACCAGGCAGGGGTCCCGGGTGAGGAGATGCTCAACCTCATGAAGCTGGGTGTGATTCCATTCGGTACCGCGTTGCTGAGCCAGGTGTCGAGCGAAGAGCCTGAACTGGGCGCTGCGGATCTGGCTGGCCTCAATCCCGACATGGCGACGATGCGCCGCGTCATCGGCGCCTTTCGACCCACGCTCGAGAAGACCTTGCGCGATCGATTCAATGTCGAGCTGCTTGCGGTCTATGTCTATCCGGCGCAGGTCATCTTCTGCAAACGGCCGGTGACGCAGTTGTCCGATCTCGCCGGTCGGCGTACCCGTGTTTCGAGCGTGAGCCAAGCGGATTTCTTCAGTGCCCTCAAGGCGACGCCGGTGGTCATCGAGTTCGCTTCGCTGATGTCCAACATGAACTCGGACAACACCGAGTGCGCCGTCACCGGCGCGATGTCGGGCAACACCATGGGGCTGCACAAGATCACCGGCGCGCTGTACACGATGCCGGTGACTTGGGGGCTGGCCGTGTTCGGCGCCAACAAGGACATGTGGAACACGCTGCCGCCGGATTTGAAGGCACTCCTGAAGACCGAGTTGCCGAAACTCGAAGCCACGGTGTGGGCCGAATCGGAGCGTGAAACCGGCGACGGCGTGGCCTGCAACAGCGGCGCCGACACCTGTGTTCGCGGCACGCGCGGCACGATGACTGTGGCGCGGCCTTCCGTTGCGGATGAGCGCCGTCGCCGCGAGATCTTCACCTCCAACGTGCTCGGACCCTGGGTGCAACGGTGCGGCGCAGCCTGCGCTCAACTGTGGGAAAAGACCATTGGTCCCGCGGTGGACATCAAGGCGCCCGCGATCCAGTGAATAACCTGCTGCCTCGCCGATTCATCGCCGTCATCTACGGCGTCGCAGCCCTGTTCCTGCTGGCCGTCCTGGGCACTGCGGTGATCCTGACATCCGAGATGCGCGACAAGGCGCTGGCTGACAGCGAGAGCCAGGCCGTACGCTTCGTCAGAGGCTCGGAGGCCGCGCTCAATCGCAGCTTGCTGGGCGTCGACTTGTTGCTGGCAAGTTTGAGCGAGCCTCTGCAAACCTCCACGCTCGCGACAGTCACAGCCGATGCATCGCGAACCGACGTGGCACAGCTGATGCAGAAGATCGTGCGGCAAAACTTGCTGGTCAGGTACATCGCCTTCGTCGATGCCAGGGGCGACGTGGTGGCGACGTCGGAGCGGCGCGGCACCCGGCTCGTGGTCCGGCTGCCGACCGGCTTTCTGCAGCAAGTGCTCGCGCAGCCTGCCTCGTCGCTGGAGATCAGCACGCCGTCGGTGAGTTCGTTGACATCGCAGCGAGTCGTCTATTTCGCACGCGATCTGCAGCTAGCGGACGGCAACCACATCGTGGCCATTGCCGAAGTGCAGTTGTCCCTGCTGACCACCGTCCTGACCCAGGGCACGGACATCAGGGGTCTCGAAGTGACGCTCGAGCAGGATGCAGGTCCGATGCTCGCCAGCATGCCGCCGCGCGACGACCTTTCGGGTCGGCCTATCCTGCCGGCGCTGAGCGAGCGCGGCAGCGCCGGACAGGTGCAGCGTCTGCCGGCTCGCCTGAGCGGCGAGCCTGCCTTGGTCGTGGCGAGGCCGACGTTGCATCGCAACCTGCTGATCGTCGCGAGCATCCCGTTGAGTTCGGCCTTGTACGAATGGCGACGGCAGCGCACTTTCATTCTGGGCGCAGCCGCGGTTTTCATGCTCATGATCCTGGGGGTGGCCTACCTGACGCAGCTGCACTTTCGGCGGCAATGGCATTCGCGGGTCACGCTCGACCAGGCACTCGAGTCGATGGTCGACGGTTTCGTGCTGCTCGACTCCGAAGATCGCGTGCTCGCATGGAACCGCCGCTTCGTCGACACCTTCCCATGGGCACGGAACATGATGGCGCCGCTGTTGCCGTTCGACCGGATCATCGACGCGGGCGCGCCCCATGTGCGCGCCGAGATCGTCAATCAGGACGACGACGTGCGCACCGAGTCGGACCGGCGCCAGCGGCCCAGGCAGGGCGAGCGCGAACTCACCTTCGAAGGCGGGCAGGTCGTGCTGGCAGTCAAGAGCCGCACACCGGATGGCGGCCTGGTGTGCGTGTACCGCGACGTCACGGAGAGGCGGCGTCACATCGCCGACGTGATCGACGGCAAGGCGCAACTGCAGGCCACGCTCGACGCCTTGCCCGACGTGCTGCTCGAGCTGGGGCTCGATGGCCGCTGCCATCGCTTTCATTCGCCCCGCACGCTCGAACCGGCGATCGACGTGGCGCACCCGGTCGGCAATCTGATCTCGGATCTGTTGCCGCCCGATGCCGCAGCCGAAGTCATGTCGGCGCTCGAAGAGACTTATGTATCGGGCTTTTCGACCGGACGCCAGTTCGAGCGGCGCGCGGCGCATGGCACCACCTGGTTCGAAATGTCGGTCTCGCGCAAGGCCGTGGGCGAAGGGGCCGATGCGCGCTTCATCGTGATCCTGCGCAACATCACCGAGCGCAAATCGGCTGCACGCGAAATCGAGCATCTGGCGTTCTACGACAACCTGACCGGGCTGCCGAATCGGCGGCTGCTGCTGCATCGGTTGCAGGCGGCTACGGACAACAACGCTCGCCGCCCGCGCCAGGGCGCTTTGTTGTTTCTGGATCTGGACCATTTCAAGACGCTCAACGACGCACGCGGCCAGATCATCGGCGATCTGCTTTTGAAGCAGGTTGCCTTCCGGCTTTTGGTGAGCATGCGCGACGGCGACACCGTGGCCCGGCTGGCCGGCGACGAATTCGTCATGCTGCTGGAGAATCTAAGCGAAGACCCGGCTGTCGCAGCGATGCAGACCAAGGCATTGGGAGAGGCGATCCTGTCGGAACTGCAGCAGCCGTTCGAGCTCGGCAACCAGCAGCACCACATCACCTGCAGCATCGGCGCCACGCTCTTCGGCGCGCAGGACCTGTCGCTCGAAGAATTGCTGAAGCAGGCCGACATCGCCACCTACTACGCCAAGACGGCGGGCGGCAACGCCATGCATTTTTTCGAGACGGCGATGCAGACCACCATCACCGCGCGCGCCACGCTCGAGAACGAACTGCACACCGCCATGTCGGCCAAAGAGTTTGTCCTGTACTACCAGCGGCAGGTAACCTCGGAAGGCGAGGTCATAGGTGCCGAAGTCCTGATCCGCTGGATGCATCCGCATCGCGGCATGGTGCCGCCGGCCGGCTTCATCGAGCTGGCCGAGACGACCGGCTTGATCGTGCCCATCGGTTTGTGGGCGCTGGAGCAGGCCTGCACGCAGCTGGAACGCTGGAGCCACCATCCGAAGCGGTCGCATCTGGTGCTCGCGGTGAACGTGAGTGCGCGCCAGTTCCGCCGCGACGACTTCGCAGACCAGGTTCGCGACGTGCTGATCCGCACCGGCGCCGACCCGTCGCGGCTCAAGCTCGAACTGACCGAGAGCCTGCTGCAAGACAAAGTGAGCGAGACGATCCGCAAGATGCGATCGCTGGCCGCCATCGGCATCCAGTTTTCGATGGACGATTTCGGCACCGGTTTTTCGTCGCTGTCGTACATGACGCAATTGCCGCTGCATCAGGTAAAGATCGATAAGTTCTTCGTGCATGGCATCGGCGTCAACCCCAAGGTCGAACTCATCATCCAGACCATCATCGGCATGGCGAAAAGCCTGGATCTGTCGATCGTCGCCGAAGGGGTCGAGACGCAGGAGCAGCTGGAGTTTCTGGAGAAACACGGTTGCCTGTTGTGCCAGGGCTACTTCTTCGGCAGGCCTGTGAGCTTCGAACAGTTCGATGCCGAGCTCGATGCGGAGATGGTGGAATGAACGCAGCCGACAACCCTATGCCGCCCGAGACGGGGCAGATCGAGACCTTGAACATGCTTCGTCCGATGGCCGAAGGTTTCGATGGGCTGGGCGTTGCGATGTGCGTCTTCGACAGTGCCGATGCCACCGTGCTCTGGAACCGGACGTTCCTGAAGTTCTTTCCGGAGCACGCAGCCTACGTTCATGTGGGTGAGCCTTACGTCGACAATCTGAGCCGCTTCTATCGGGAGCGCCTGGGCCCGGACGAGCTGCCGCTGATCGAGCGTTACGTGCAGGAAGGCCTGGATCGCCACCGCACTCAGCAGCGCCCCTTTTCATTCGAGCATTTGGGCAGGCGCCTCCAGGTGACGGCGTTTCCCGTGCCGGGAGCGTGCCGGGTACGCCTGTGGAAGGTTGAGCCCGAAGTAAGCGTAGCCACGGAGTCTGCAGACGGCATGAACGTCGAACCGGCCAGCACCCGACAGGCAAGTGAGCAGGTCATTGTCGAAGCAACACTGCTCGACCACGTGGCCGACGGCGTGATGGTGACGGATATTGCCGACCGCATTCTCTGGGTCAACGAGCCATTCGTTTCGATGTATGGCGTGGCTGCGAGGGCAGCGGCGGTCGGCACTGGGTTTGCCGACGTCTACCGCGCCGCCTGGGATGCGCACGCAAGCGAAGAGCAGGCCCTGTACGAGCGCGGCCTGGCGACGCTGGTCGACAACATGCGTTTTGCCGGCGCGCCCTTCGAACTGCCGCTGCCCCGCGACCGGTGGAGTCGTGTGATCGCGCAGCGCAGCCCCGATGGCAAGGGATTTTTCGTGCATGTCGACATCACCTTGCTCAAGCGCCAGCACCACCTCCTGAGCGTTGCCGAAGCACGCGCGAGGGAGAGTGAGGCGCAGTTGCAGAGCAAGTCGATGCTGCTCGAAGCCACGCTCGACCGGATGGAGCAGGGCATCATGATGGTGAACGCCGACCGGGTGGTCGAAGTCTGCAACCGACGTGCAATGGAACTGCTCGACCTGCCGCCGGAATTGATGGCGTCTCGACCGACGTTCAGCCAGGTGCTGGCGCATCAATGGGCCAGCGACGAGTTCATGCACACGCCGCAGGATGTGCTCGATTTTGTTCGTGGCGGCGGCATTCTCGATCGGCCGCACAGCTACGACCGCATGCGTCCGAACGGGCAAGTGGTGGAAATCCAGAGCGTGCCTATCGAAGGCGGCGGCGTCGTCCGCACCTATGCCGACATCACCGAGCGCAAGCGCAGTGAAGAGCGTATTCGGCACATGGCGCAGCACGACGGTCTCACCGCTCTGACCAATCGCGAGGTGTTTCTCGAAGAGCTGCATGACGCGACGGATGAGTCACAAAGCACCGGTGAAATCTTTGCCGTGTACTTCATCGACCTCGACAAGTTCAAGTCGATCAACGATCACTTCGGTCACGCGATCGGCGACAAGGTGCTGGTGCAGGTGGCCGATCGCATGCGGCGACTGGTCGATGTATCCGACGTGGTCGGGAGGCTGGGCGGCGATGAGTTCGCGATCCTAAGGCGTCAGGTCGACGGGCCGGCGGGCGCGATGATGTTCGCGCAAACCTTGCTCGACGCCTTTCGCACGCCGATGCAAATCGAAGGGCACGTGCTCCACCTCGGCACTTCCGTAGGCGTGGGGCTCTACCCTGCCTCGGGTACGGGCGCCGATGCGCTGTTGCGCGCTGCCGATGCGGCGATGTACCTTGCGAAGTCGAGCGGAAGCGGGCGCGCGTTGTTGTTTGTGCAGCCCACAGATGCCGTCAGCGAGTCCGTTCCGGACTAGCGAACGGCTGGCCGACGCGGGTCGATTGCGGGTGTCTTATTTCTTCAGCGGCTGGGTTGGTGCTGCAGCGGATTGCGTGGCTGCCTGAGCTTGCGCCTTGGCCGCAGACTCGCTGTCTTTCTTGGCGGCTTCGTGGTGGCCGATGGCGCAACCGGCTGCGGCACCCAATACGCCATGCTTGCCGGCGACGTGGCCCGCGACGCCACCGACTGCAGCGCCCTTCAGACAGCCCTTGGCTTCGGCGGCACCGCTCAGGACGGCAAAAGATAAAACGGCGATGGCAAGAACGTGGATGCGCATGGTGACTCCGGGGATGTTGGTGTGTTTGTAGAGCGTATTCAACGCGCATCGGAGCAACGCGTCGACGTATCGGCCTCAACACGAGAAGCTTTCCTACAAAGAGCCTGCTGAACGGCGGTTCCGCAGGTCGGCTTCGGCATTGAGGTACGGTGGCGCCGATGAACATCGCGTTGAATCCCCCCTTCCTGCAAATACAGGATTTGAACTTCACTTATCCGGAGCAACCGCCCCTTGCCAGTGGTTGGTCTGCATCGATCGGCTCCGGCGTGACACTCATGTTCGGCGATACCGGCGGCGGCAAATCGACCTTGCTGCGAATCATGGCCGGCGTGCAGCCCGCCAGCGGCCGATTGACGCTCTCGGGCGGGCGATTGGACGAGAGCCCTGAAGCCTATCGACGCAACGTGTTCTTCGTCGACTCAGGGACATCGATTTTCGATCAGATGACGGCGCGCGCATGCACGGCGACCTTGCGCGAGGGCGACGCGGCATTCGACGAGAGCGCGTGGCGAGACATGGTCGATGGGTTTTCGTTGACCCCGCACATCGACAAGCCGATGTACATGTTGTCGACCGGCTCCAAGCGCAAGGTCTGGCTGGCGAGCGCGCTGGCTTCCGGTCGGGCGCTGACCTTGCTGGACGAACCGACGAGTGCGCTCGACGCGGTCTCGATTCGCTGCCTGTGGCGCGTGCTGGGAGAACGTGCCAATTCGTCTGAGCGCGCTATCGTCATCGCCAGCGCCGAGCGCATCGATCAGGTTCCGCTGGCTGGCACTATCGAACTGCCGCTGGCTTGAGATGGGATGCAAGAAATGAAAGCCAGAGCCAGCGGTCCTCGCGTCTACCTCGCCGGACCCGACGTTTTCTTTCCCGACAGCAAGCAGATTTTCCAGAGCTTGCTGGCCCATTGCGAACGACTCGGTATGGTCGGCCTGGTGCCGTCCGATGGCGGGATCTCCGAAGGATTCGTTGGAACCGACGATGAACTGGCGCAGCGCATCTACGACGGCAACGTGGCGCTCATGCAAGAGGCCGATGGCGTGATCGCCAACTTGATGAGCTTTCGAGGTGTCGAGCCGGATTCGGGCACGGCTTTCGAAGTCGGCTTTGCCGCTGCCCTGCAGAAGCCGGTGGTCACGTACGGCGTGCCCGAAGGCACCTACGCCAGCCGCGTGGCCGCGGTCATCCCGACCACGCCAGGTTCGGACGGCAATCTGCGCGAGACCCAAAGCGGCGTGCTGGTCGAAGGCCTGGGCCAGCGCATGAACCTGATGCTGACACGCTCCACCGTCATGGCGCCCACGGCGGAAGCGGCGCTTGCAATGCTGCGCGACATGCTCGAGGGCAGCAGTGATGAGGACGACAAAGCCGTCTGATCAGGCGGCCTGCCGTAGCGTGACGACCTTCATGGCGCGGTGGACTTCGGCCTCGCCATGCTTGGACAGCAATTGCATCAGATGCTTTCGTATCAACATGCCGGGCCGGTCGGAATCCATCGAATATTCGACGCCGCGCCGGCGCGTGTCGACCAGCGCATCGGGGTCGGTCGATTCGAGGATGTCCTTGTCTTCGCGCGTGATCTCTTCATCGAAGGCCGTCAGCATCTGCGCGGCGCAGTCGGCTTCGGTGTCGTTGCGAAAGAGCCATTGGCACAGCTGCATGCGGCCGTCGTCGATCGGCGTGAAGCAGTTGATGATGATGTGTCGCTTGCCCGGCTTGACGGGCTGTCCGTCCCCGTCGGTTGGCGCTGGATACTCGATGTCGAGCCGGCGCGAGAAGGGCAAGAAGTAGGCGTTGCGCATGTGTCGCGTCGTGATCGGCTCGGTCACGCCGCTGATGGCGTGAAACTTCTCCGGGTTGACCGCTTCGATCACCGTCTCGGCATAGAACCCGTTGTCGTTCTCGACCAGGTTGTACTTGCTCGGCTTCGGGCTGGCGGCCACGCCGAAAGTGCCGCGATGCACGAAACTGAAGTGCGAGTTGTCGAACGAATTTTCGAGCGCGCGCATCGGGCTGGTGTTCCAGGTTTCGTAGAACTGGAAGATCGTGCGATAGCCCGGGTCGTCGAATTCGGGAATCGCCGGAATGTCGGCGATCGGGTCTTCGAGCGCCACCCAGGCGAAGCCGTAGCGAGCGGTGCAGTGGTAGGCCGGCGTTTTGTAGTCGGGCGAGATCGCGCGGTCTGCTTCGTATTGGGGAATCCGAACGACCTGGCCGCTGCGGTCGTAGGTCCAGCCGTGGTAGCCGCACTGAATCGCGCCCTGGCCGCAGGCTTTGCCTTCGGCATCGACGCACCAGCCTTTGGACAGCTTCGCGGTGCGGTGGCAGCAACGGTCGCGCAGCGCGGCCGGCTCTCCGTCGGCATCCATGAAGAGCACGATGTCTTCGCCGAGCAGCTTGAAAGGTCTGGGGCCGTTGGCAAGTTCGGTCAGCGGCATGACGGCATGCCAGAACTTGCGAAAAACGGGTTGTTGGGTGACCAGCATGAAAAGTCCTTCGGGTTGCGTGTGGGGATACGAACTTGAAAGAGCAATTTCCTGCCGCGAGTGCGAAAAATGCGAAAACTCGCCCCGGGCTGAACGCTTCTACTCTGCGCTCTGCCGGATGCAAATTGCGCGCCAGGATTATGTCCCGGCGCGCACCGGCTTTTACAGCGAAGCCGAGTTGATGCCGCGTGCCGCAGCGCGAGCTTGTGCGCGCACGGTGGCACGGTCGAGCGTGCTGCCGGCCAGCGTCAAGACGCCTTGTCCGTAGCCATCAGCGTATGGATTAGGGCTGTGCGCTGCAGCGACGGCTTGCGCACGGATACCACTGCGGTCGGTCGACGACGCGATCGTCAGCACACCCGAGTCGGCGCCTTCAGCGTATGGGTTTTCGCTGTGTGCGGCGACAACGGCCTGAGCCTGCACCTGCGTGCGGTTTGCTTCATGCGTCAGCGCGTGCACGCCGTCATAGGTTTCTGCTTGCGCGCCAGCGGCGGCGAAGAGTGTGAGTGCAGCGGCAGCGAGGATCTTCGAGGTGTTCATTTCAATTTCCTTAGGTGTTCTGGATGACTCGACGGGTCCGGAAGTGGTGTCGATTGCTGTCCATGGGCTGAATTTTGAACCGGAAAACCTAGGGAAAACCCTCAAAAAAAGAACCTCGGTGTTCGCGTTCTGGAGACAATGACGGCGTGAAAGACGCCATCGGTACGCGCGCGATTCCGCACGGCGGCAGATCTGGGACACGCAGGGATTGCGCTGGTTCATCTTGATGCTCGACAGTCCCACACGCTGATCGACCGGGTTCCGTCAACATGCACGCATGGCCGAATCCAAAACTGCAATCTATGGCGCGATCGGCGCCAACGTGGCGATCGCCGTCACCAAGTTCGTCGTCGCGGGCGTTACGGGCAGCTCGGCCATGCTGTCGGAGGGCATCCATTCGGCGGTCGATACTTTCAACGGCATCTTGCTGCTGGTCGGCCTTAGGCTGAGCCAGCGGCCCGCAACGCCGGAGCACCCTTTCGGGCATGGCAAGGAGCTCTATTTTTGGAGCCTGATCGTGGCGGTACTGATCTTCGGTCTGGGCGGCGGCGTGTCTTTCTATGAAGGCATCCAGCACATTCGCAATCCCGAGCCGATGCGCGATCCGATGTGGAACTACATCGTGCTGGCCGCCGCCTTCGTCTTCGAAGGCACGAGCTTCACCATCGCACTGAAGCAGTTCATTGGCCAGACCCACGGGCAGCCGTTTTGGACAGCGCTCCACCGCAGCAAGGACCCGACGACCTACACGGTAATGGCGGAAGATTCGGCGGCACTGGCCGGTCTGCTGGTCGCGGCCGTCGGCATCTACGCCAGTCACCGGCTCGAGATGCCGGCGCTCGACGGCGCGGCGTCGGTGGTCATCGGGGTGCTATTGGTGGGCGTGGCGGTGTTGCTCATTCGCGAGTCGCGCGGGTTGCTCATAGGTGAGGGCATTCGCCCGGAAACCGCGCGCGAGATTCGTGCTTTGGCGCTGGCGCATCCGGGCGTCAACGGCGTCGGGGAAATACTGTCGATGTACATCGGGCCCGATGACGCGCTGGTGACCATCGATCTCGACTTCGACGACGGCACCGCCACCGACCAGGCGGCCGCCACCATCTCGACGCTACAGCGCGAGGTGCGAGCGCGCTACCCGATGATCAAGCGCCTTTTCATCGAGGCCGGCAGCCCGCCGGAGGCCGATCAGGCCACTGGCGCCGTGCCGTTCGAGCAGGTTGATCCCACCAACGGAGCGGTCGTTGCTCGCGCCTGAAGTGCTGCATTTTTTCAAGTTTTGCGCCAATATCCGACAACTGATACAGCTGCCGGGCACTCTTTGACTCGCCGTCACCGCTATCGGCCAGGGCAGCCTGACCCCGCAGGATCCACTTGAAAAGATTCGGAATCTGTTCAAACGGATGGGGCCGGCTCTCGGGAAACTACAGCGAGGCGCACAGCTGCTTGGTCGCGCGAGCACCGAGTGCGGAGGATTGAGGATTGAGGATTGAGGGGAGTTACCCTCCACCTCATGTCAAGCAGCCCACGCAAAACCCTTCGCGCGCTGGCCGAGGCGCGCCGCGGCGTGCTGGTGCCAGGTGCCTTCAACGCCCTCTCCGCCCGCGTCATCGAGGACCTGGGTTTCGAGGCCATCTACATCACCGGCGCCGGCGTCACCAACATGTGGTTCGCCCTGCCCGACCAGGGCTTCATGGGCCTGCACGAGATTGCAGACCATACGGCACGAATCCGCGACGCGGTCAGCCTGCCGCTGATCGTCGATGCCGACACCGGATTCGGCAACGCGCTGAACGTGCGGCACACGGTGCGCGTGCTCGAACGTGCCGGCGCCGATTGCATCCAGTTCGAAGACCAGGTCTCGCCCAAGCGCTGCGGCCACTTCTCCGGCAAGGATGTCATCAGCACCGCCGAAGCCGTCGCCAAGATCAAGGCCGCGGTAGACGCCCGCACCGACCCTGACCTGCTCATCCTCGCGCGCACCGATGCCTGCGCTACTCAGGGCTTCGAGGCGGCACTCGAACGCGCGCAGAAGTTCAGCGAAGCGGGTGCCGACATCCTGTTCGTCGAAGCCGTGACCACGGTCGACGAGATTCGCGCGCTGCCGCAGCGGTTGGCGCGGCCGCAGTTGATGAACATGGTGATCGGCGGCAAGACGCCGATCTTCAGCGCCAACGAACTGGCCGGGCTGGGCTACGGCCTGGTGCTCTATGCCAACGCGGCGTTGCAGGGCGCCGTCGCTGGCATGCAGAAAGCGCTGACAGTGCTGCGTGAGACGGGGTGCATCGACGAGGACCCTGCCCTGGTCGTGTCGTTCGCGGAGCGGCAGCGGCTGGTAGGCAAGCCGGCGCTGGATGCGCTGGAAGCGAAGTACGCGACCGGCGCACGCTGAGTCGCCCTTGGCAGCAGGTGACGAGAGGCATGTTTTTGCCCCTGAATGGAGTTACCACTGCTTCAAGGTGTAAATACAATGGCTTACATGAACACCGAACGCGACAACTTCCATGATTGGGCGCGAGACAAGCCGGACCACAGCAAGTTCACGCCTTTGAGCCGGGCGGATTTCGTGCAGGCGCGGTCGCACGGCGGCCTGCCGTGGGGGCGCATCGTTGCCGCCATCCTGATCTGCGCGGTCATCGTCTACGTTCTCAAGTTGCTGATCAAGCACTGAGCGTCGACTTCCCGAACCGGGCCCGAATCAAGGTGCTCGGCGGTAGAGTGCTGCCCCGCCGCGGAGCAGCACGACACTCTTCGCCAACCGGCTGTCCCGAAGAACTCGGCCGCATCACGGCGCAGAGCTTGCGCGCCGGCAAAGGCTCGGGCTTGTAACCTGACCTCATGCAGCGACGCTGCGCCGTCCTACAGTGCATGAAGGGGACTCGGGCTTAGGCTGCATCGCCATGGCGAAACACGATGCACTCGGGCCTTACAAAGCCAAGCGGAACTTCTCGATCACGCCGGAGCCGCAGGACGGCGGCGAGAGTCGTGCAGAGTCGAAGCGCGGTCTGCAGTTCGTCATCCAGAAGCATTGGGCGACGCGCCTGCACTATGACTTGCGCCTCGAGCTCGACGGCACCATGAAAAGCTGGGCTGTGCCCAAGGGTCCGAGCTTCGACCCGGCGGACAAGCGCATGGCAGTGCAGGTTGAAGACCATCCCATCGCGTACAACAGCTTCGAAGGGCAGATCCCGGATAAGCAGTACGGCGCCGGCAAGGTCATCATCTGGGACAAAGGCACCTGGGCGCCGATCGGCGACGCGCGCGAGGGCTATCGCACCGGCAAGCTCAAGTTCGAGGTGCATGGCCACAAGCTGCATGGGCATTGGACCCTCGTGCGCATGAAGGGCAGGGACGCCGACAAGCAACCGCCCTGGCTGCTCATCAAGGAGCACGACGCATACGAGCGCTCCGCCACCGAGTACAGCGTGGTCGATGAGCTGCCCGATAGCGTCGCGAAGTTGCCAGCACCGGATGGAGGCGAACGCACGATGAAGACCCGTAAGGCGGATAACTCACCAATCGAGCCCATCGGCATTCCAGGGATCAAGCGCGCCAAGCTGCCGCCCGCGCTCAAGCCGCAGCTCGCCACCCTGGTCGACGCGCCACCGTCCGACCCTGCCAACTGGCTGTACGAGATCAAGTTCGACGGTTACCGTTTGCTGGCACGCGTCGACGGCGCCAACGTCAATCTCTTCACCCGAAACGGCCACGATTGGACGCACAAGCTCGAGCACTTGGCCCAAGCGTTGCGCAAGGCCGGGTTGCCACCGTGCTGGCTAGACGGTGAGATCGTCGTCCATGGCAGTGCGGGCGTGCCGGACTTCCAGGCGCTGCAGAACGCCTTCGACAAGGCACGCACCAAAGACATCGTGTACTTCGTTTTCGATCTGCCGTTCTGCGGCGGACAGGACCTGCGCGAAGTGGCGTTGGAAAACCGGCGTGGCATCCTCAAGTCGCTGGTCGACGGCATCGATTCCGATGCGATCTGCTTCAGCGACGAGTTCGACGCGTCGGGCCGCGACATCACGTTGTCCGCATGCAAGCTCGGCCTTGAAGGCGTCATCGGCAAGCGCAAGGATTCCATCTATCGCGCCAGCCGTTCGCCGGACTGGATCAAGCTCAAATGCACCCAGCGGCAGGAGTTCGTCATCGGTGGTTGGACCGATCCGCAGGGATCGCGCGCTGGTCTCGGGTCGCTCTTGCTGGGTGTTCACGACGACAAGGGTGCACTGCGCTATGCAGGCAACGTCGGCACCGGCTTCAACGCGCAATCGCTGGCGCAATTGCGGAAGCAACTCGATGCGCTCGCGGCCGAAAAGAGCCCGTTCTCTGCGAAGACTGCGATCGATCGCAAGGCCCATTGGGTCGAGCCCAAACTCATCGCAGAAGTCTCTTTCGGCGAATGGACGACGACAGGCAGCGTGCGCCATTCTGTGTTCCATGGGCTGAGAACGGACAAGCCGCCGACAGCCATCGTGCGGGAGAAACCGGTGCATGTTCAAAATGCGTCGATGTCGGGGAAGACATCGACCTCGTTGCCCGCGGGTTTAAAGGTGTCCAGCCCGGATCGCGTAGTGGACGCCAGCACCGGCGCCGCCAAGATCGACATCGTTCGCTACTACGCGTTGATTGCGCCGTTGATGCTGCCCCACTTAAAGAACCGCCCGGTGTCCTTGCTGCGTGCGCCGGATGGCATCGCCGGCAGTTTGTTTTTTCAAAAGCACCTGGACAAATGCAAACTGCCCGGCGTGCGTGAGCTCGACCCCGCGCTCGACCCCGACCACGGCCGCTACCTCGAAATACCGACCATGCAAGGCCTGCTGTCGGCAGCGCAAATGAACGTGATCGAGTTCCACACGTGGAATGCGGTGAAGACATCCATCGGCAAGCCCGACCGCATGACCTTCGACCTCGACCCCGGCGAGGGCGTTAGCTGGGCGACCATCCAGGAAGCTACCAAGCTGGTCCGCGTGCTGCTGGAAGAACTGGAGCTGAGGTCTTTCGTGAAAACCAGCGGCGGCAAGGGCCTGCATGTCGTGGTGCCCATTCGCAAGCAACTCGACTGGGACACCGTGAAGGACTTTTCGCAAGCCATCGTCCAGCATCTGGCGAGCACCCTGCCACAGATGTTCGTTGCCAAGAGCGGGCCACGCAATCGCGTCGGCAAGATCTTCGTCGACTACCTGCGCAACGGGTTCGGCGCCACGACGGCGTGTGCATGGACGCTGCGCTCCCGGCCGGGCCTTGGCGTGTCGGTGCCAATCGGCTGGGACGAGATCGACCACGTCACCGGTGGCGACCAGTGGAAGCTTGCGAACATTCACAGCCGCCTCGACGTCGGCAACAAGCCGTGGGACGACTTGGCGGGTGCGGCGCAAAGCCTGAAGGAAGCGATGGACGTGCTGGACTTCCCTAAGGACGCCTCGAAAAGCCCATCGAAAAAAACTTAGTAGGTCTGAGCGTTCAGCTCGCCGGCCAGTAGAGCTCGATCCATGTGGGCGCGCGGTCGCTCGCGCCGCTTCGACCCCTGACTTCCCAGGCTACAGTCGCCGCCCGGGCAACGGCGACCACTCGGCGTTGATGAGCAAGTGGTCGGCAAGCTGCCTGCTCCAATCAGAGCTGCTAGACCGGCAGGATCTTCAGGTCGAAGACCCGCTCGACAAACCACAGCGCGGCAACGATCACCGCAAAGACCGAACCGCCGCGCAACACGACTGGCGGGTAGCGTCGCCAAGACCGCAGTGCCAGCAAGACCGTCAGCGCAATGGTCACGATGATCAACTGGCCGGCCTCTACGCCGAGGTTGAATCTCAGCAATGCCGACACGAAGCTCGCGACTGGCAAGTCGAGCTCGGCCAGCACGTTCGCAAAGCCGAAGCCGTGAATCAGGCCGAACAGAAAAGTGAAGATGCGACGGCGCCCGCGCAGCAATGGCACGATGTTGTCGACCGCCGCCACGATGATGGTGAGCGCGATGGCCGGCTCGATGAGGCGCGGTGAAAGCGACACGATCTTGAGCCCCGCCAGCGCCAGCGTGATCGAGTGGCCAAGGGTGAACATCGTGACGGTCGCCAACATCGGCCACACCGCCTGCTGCCACCGCGCCACCGGCCGCCAGCCCTCGCGCGTGCGCACCAGCACGGCGGGCAGCAGCAGGCAGATCAGGAACAGGATGTGGTCGTAGCCGATCAGAATGTGATGGATGCCGTCGAGGAGAAAGCTGGTGTCGCCGGAGGATTGCGGTGAGGGTGACGCAGTCGTCGCATCGTGCGGCAGCGCCACAGCAACTGCTCCGCCCACCGGATCGAGCGACCGCAGCGCTGGAGCCGCAGCGCTGCCCATGTCGACGCGCAACAAGCCGCGGTGCGTCGGGTCGACTTCTTTGAATAACCGGTAGTCGACATCGAGGCGATCGCCCGCAGCGCACTGCGACTGAAGCTGCAGCACGAGGTAGGTGCCGTCGACGCGGCTTTCGATGGCGGGCGGCTGCGCTTCGTTCAACACGCAGCGCCCTTGCTGCAATTGCAGGTGCGCCAGCGCATAGGCACGAATGTCGTCCATGCGTGCCTTGACTTCGCCCCAGCTCAGCTTCTGGTCGCCGTCTTTATCGATGTCGAGCATGGCGTCGAGATCGCGCAGCGAGATGTCCCAGCGCAAGTTCAAATGGTCGCCGGCACGGCTCAACTGCAGGTAGGCGTCGCTGGCCTTGTGGGCTTGCGCGGGAAGGATGAACACGATGCCGATCGCCAGCACAGCAAGGACGCGAACGACAAAGGCACGCCTCATCACAAGACCGCATCGACCCGCGCATCGCGCAGCCCGATCTGCTGCATCAACGCCTTGACTTCTGCACGCGCCGCATCGTCGTTGGCCGTGGCGGCGGCTCGTGCGAACACAAGCAGGTCGATCGGCTCGCGCTGCAACTGCACGTTGAGCCGCGCGAGCTCGAGCGCGCGGTGCGCATCCTTTTGTACGTCGAGCGCGAACATCGCGTGCTCTCTCGCATGCGGCACCGTGCTGCCGGGCCGGAGCGCCGCCGCATCGAAGCGCGCGGCCAGCTCGTCCACGTCGCTCTGCGCCGTTGCGCGTTGCGCGGCGCTCAACTTCTTTTGTTCGCCGAGCCGTTGCGTGGCCATGACGATGCGCAACAGCACGGCGTCGCTGCGCGGCTCGGACTTGAGCAGGGGCAAGACCTCGGTCGGTCGGTTCTGGCTCAGCAGAAAGTCGCTGTAGGCCAGCACGTCGTAGCCTGCGCGCTCGGCGCCCAGTGCTTGGCGGTAGGCGGTATCGGCAGCGGGCGCACGGCCTGCCAGTTCATTGATTTCTGCCACTGTCGTCAGGAGCCATTGCCGCGTCGCGTTCTGGCGCGGATCTTTCAGCGGCGGACTGTCGAGCAGGCTTTGCAACGACTCCTGCGCGCCGCGATGGTCGCCACGCAGGCCCGCGTTCTCGGCCAGGCACGCCACGGCATAGAGGTTCTGTCGCAGCTTGACCAGTGAGCGGCATGCCGCATCCGAATCGGCATAGCGGCCGCGCACTCGGAGGATGGTCGCCAGCGTGAGCCAGCCCTGGGCGTTAGACGGGTCGGCAGCGAGCGCGAGCTTGAGCGTGCGCTCCGAGCCATCGAAGTCATGAAGAAATTGGGCGACCGTCGCATGCATCACCAGGATGCGGTTGGGCGTGGTCGCCGTGAGTGGTTGCCATGCCTGCAGCACGCCCATGGCGTAGCCGGCGTAGCGCGCGTCGCCTTGCGAACGCGCGAGATCGAGATAAGTTTTGGCGGCTTCGAGGGCAGTGCCCTCGTCGCGCGGCCGTTGGACCAGTTCGCGACGGAGACGGCGCTCCTCGCGTGACCAGCCTGCCACAGAAGGAAGCGACTCGACGATCTCGTTGTCGCTCGTCGGCACCCGCGGCACGGCATGTGCCGTGCCGCTGGCGACGAAGACCGAGAGTACCGCCGCGAGCAGCGAGGCTGCGGCGGCACCGTATCGGATCATGCGAACGCGACCAC
>NZ_JASJXG010000010.1:0-128745 GCF_035018765.1 Variovorax sp. RTB1 | reverse complement strand
GCTCGAACCCATCGGGTACATCCCGCCTGCAGAAGCTGAGGCAAACTACTACCGGCAACTCGCCAGTCAAGCCACCATGGTGGCGGCCTGACTTAAACCAATCAGCCTCCACGAATCCCGGGGCGATTCAGTTTTGGAGCGCAGGCTAAGACTGCTTTGGGCCCGAAGCTGACGGTCGCGCACCCCGATCAACCGCGGCCCTCACATGGCGCAGGCCGGTGGGGTGTACTGCGCAGCGAAGTAAAGGAGGAGGCGAAGCCGGGGGACATGAGCGGAGCAGTGCACCGCGCCGGCCTGCGCCCCGCACGAGCGCATCGTCAACCCGCCTTCTTCTTGTCCTCGCCCATACCTGCCGGTCGTCGTCATTCGCGATAAGTGTTGGCGCGTACCGTCTCATGGCTCGCGCAAGAGCCGCAGCAGCAAGTGCATCCCTCAGTCTTACAAAGCGCGGTCCGTCTTCCCTACCTGACAGAGCGCGTCTCCTGCCTATCTTTCAAGACATCGATGCCTGTTGAGGCACCGGCCGATTCAAAAAGGTAGTCCCCGATGAGCGCAGTTCCCGAATTCAAGCCCAATGACCATCCATCGGGCGGCTGGGGCTCCGTCAAGGCAGTGACGACCTACCTGATTCGGGAAGAAGCCCTTGTTGCCGGCACCAAAGCACTGCTCGTTCAAAACAAGCCCGGCGGCTTCTCATGCGTGAGCTGCGCCTGGGCTAAGCCGTCCAAGCCGCACCTCGCCGAGTTCTGCGAGAACGGCGCCAAGGCGACCGCCTGGGAACTCACCGGCAAGCGCATGCCGGCAAAGTTTTTCGAAGAACACACGTTGACCGAGTTGGAAACCTGGAGCGATCACGAACTCGAAGTCGGCGGCCGTCTCACGGTGCCAATGCGATGGGACTCCGCCACCGATCGCTACCTCGAAGTCAGTTGGGAAGATGCCTATGCCGACATCGGCGCCGAGCTTAAAAAGTTGCGCGCCGAAGACCCGAAGTCGACTGTGTTCTACGCCTCAGGTCGCGCTTCGCTGGAGGCCAGCTACATGTACCAGTTGCTGGCCCGGCTGTACGGTAACAACAACCTGCCCGACAGCTCGAACATGTGCCACGAGAGCACATCGGTCGCGCTGCCGTTGACCATCGGCGTGCCGGTGGGCACTGTCACGCTCGACGACTTCGAGCAGACCGACGCGATGTTTTTCTTCGGCCACAACACGGGCGTCAACAGTCCGCGCATGCTGCACCAACTGCAAGACGCGCGCAAACGCGGCGTGCCGATCGTCACCTTCAATCCGCTGCGTGAACGCGGGCTGGTGAGCTTCGCCAATCCACAGTCGCCGATAGAGATGCTGACTCTGGCCGAGACGAAGATCAGCACGCAGTACCACCAGCTGAAGATCGGTGGTGACATCGCAGTGCTCACCGGCATGTGCAAGTCGCTCATCGCGATGGACGACATCGCAAGGCTCGCCGGCATCAAGCGCGTGCTCGATGTCGACTTCTTGGCGGAGCACACCAGCGGCTTCGAGATGTTCGCCGCAACGGTCCGCGAAGCCTCGTGGGCCGGGATCGAAAAAGAGTCGGGCCTCACGCGTGACGACATCGAGCAGGCAACGCTGGTCTATGCCAAAGCGCACGCCGTGATCGCGGTGTACGGCATGGGCCTGACACAGCACCGCAAGGGCGTGCAGAACGTGCAAATGCTGTCGAACTTGCTGCTCCTGCGCGGCAACATCGGCCGGCCGGGCGCAGGCATTTGCCCAGTGCGCGGGCACTCGAACGTGCAGGGCCAGCGCACGGTCGGCATCACGGAGAAGCCGGCGCTGGCGCCGCTCGACAAGCTGGCCGCGCTGTACGCATTCGAGCCGCCGCGCACCAAGGGGCTGAACACCGTAGAAACCTGCGAGGGTGTGATCGACGGGTCGGTTCGCGCCTTCATCGGGCTGGGCGGCAACTTTGTGCGGGCGGTTCCGGAGACGGAGCGTGTCGAGGCGGCCTGGCGTCGCTTGCGATTGACTGTCAACGTGGCGACCAAGCTCAACCGGAGTCACTTGATCCACGGCGAGGTCTCGTACCTGCTGCCGTGCCTGGGCCGCATCGAGATCGATCGGCAGGCGAGCGGCGAGCAGACCGTGGCGCTCGAAGACTCGACAGGCTTCATCCATGCCTCCAAAGGCGTTGCGGAGCCGGCCGAGTCGACCCTTCGTTCGGAAGCCTCGATCATCGCCGGCATCGCGCAGGCGACGCTCGCGCCCAACCCGATGGTGCCCTGGCAGGACTGGGTCGCCGACTACGGGCGGGTGCGCAGCGCCATCGAGGCCACGTACCCGGAAATTTTTCGAGACTTCGAGCAGCGCTTTCGCATTCCCGGCGGTTTTCAGCGGCCGATTCCGGCACGGGAGCGCATCTGGAAGACCAGCAGCGGCAAGGCCAACTTCATGGTCGTGAAGAGCCTGGTCGCCGACCCCGACGCGCCGGAGACCGACCCCGACGTGCTGCGACTCATGACCATGCGCAGCGACGACCAGTTCAACACCACCGTCTACAGCCTGGACGATCGCTTTCGCGGTGTGTACGGCACGCGCAAGGTGCTGTTGATGAACCGCGACGACATCGACCGGCTCGGGCTGGCCGAAGGCGCGATCGTGACCGCGTCGACCGCTGTAGATGACGGGCACACGCGCGAGGTGCGGGGACTGCGCATCACCGGCTTCGACATCCCGGCTGGTTGCGTCGCTGGCTACTACCCGGAATGCAATCCGCTGATCCCGCTCGCGCACCACGCCGAGCAAAGCAAAGTGCCCGCAGCGAAATCGATTCCGGTGCGACTCCGCCTTGCTTCGCCTGACTTCGCCTGACTTCGCCTGACTTCGCGCTACCGTCGTAGAGCGATTGAATCCGCTGGCATGTTTCCCGCGTAAACAGACCAGATTTAAATAGCATTTCCCGCTCCATGCCAACTCCGCAAGCCAGACTTTGCCAGGCGTTGCCAGCTCTCCCCAGAGGGCTGCTGACGTTGGGCGAAGCGTTTCGGCTGCTTCAGTGGATGGTCGTTGCGATCCTCGCGGTGAGCCTTCCGCTGCAAGCCGTCTCGGCTTCCGTCACGGCGGTGTTGGGAGCGCGGCACACCCACCGCGCCGAGGTCACTGAAAGAATCGTCGCAAGCGACGCGAAGGATTCGATGAGTGGCTGGCGCGACTTTCGGCGCATGCAGTACAGCAATGCGCGCAGCCATTCGCATGACCGCGCTGAAGCCCAGGCTGAGGCTCATGAGCATGCCCATGCACTCGGCCTTCGACATCATCACCAGCTCGACGACACCAGCGTGATCCTGGACGACGCTTTCGACTTTGCCGACCGCGGTGACTCGACCGACACGGCGCAAGCCAGTGCGTCGTTCGTGTTCATGGCGGCCAGCAACGACGTCGATTTACTTCCGCCCCCCGAAGCATTCGGCAAGGCGTGGAGAGCCGCACGGTCTGTTGCACCGGGCAGCGCCGACCCGTGGCGCATCGAGCGGCCGCCGCAGGCACTGTCGACCTGAACGGCTGACGACAGTCGGGCGTCCCGCCGAGCGCGGCGGCGCCGTTTGAAACCTCTACCGCTCTGAAGCTCGCGACGGGTATCGCGCGACGCTGCGCATCGCCACGCGCACTCCAATTCCCGTTCCCGCGTCTTCAGCGCCACGCTCGGCACACTGTCATTGCTCGGAGGACCCGCAATGGCGCAAGACAGCCATCTGCCAGAAATCGAAGTGCGAGGCCCGCGAGACGCCACCATCGGCGCGGCCGACAGTGCCAGCGAAGGGGCGGCCGAGCGCCAAGTATTCCAGGCGCGACCGAAACTGCGCCCCGGCGACATCGTGGAAGCCGTGCCGGGCGTTGTCGCCACCCAGCACTCCGGCGACGGCAAAGCCAACCAGTACTTCCTGCGCGGCTTCAATCTTGACCACGGCACCGACTTCGCCGTGAGCCTGGACGGCATGCCCGTCAACATGCCGACGCACGGCCACGGACAGGGCTACGCCGACCTCAACTTCCTCATCCCCGAACTGGTGTCCGGCGTGAAGTACCGCAAAGGACCTTACTTTGCCGAGGGCGGAGACTTCTCGCTAGCGGGCAGCGCGTCGCTCGACTACTTCAGTGCACTCGATGCGCCGTTCGCCGAGATCAGCTACGGCTCCAATAACTACAAGCGCCTGCTGGCCGCCGGCTCACGCACCGTGGGTGACCAAACCTGGCTCGGCGCCGTCGAGCTCGTTGGCAACGACGGCCCATGGAACGTGTCGGAAAACCTGAAGAAGGCCAACGCGGTGCTGCGCTATTCGCAGGGCTCGCCGACGCAAGGCTTCAGCATCACCGGCATGGCCTACAAGAGTCGCGGGACCTCGACCGACCAGGTGCCCGAGCGCCTGATCGACAGCGGCGCGTTGCCGCGCTTCGGCTCGCTCAACCCAACCGATGGCGGCGAAACCCAGCGCGTCAGCCTGTCGGGCAAGTGGTTCAACAAGACGGCCGCAGGCGAGACCAACGTCAGCGCCTATGCCATCGCCTATCGCTTCAAGCTGTTCTGCGACTTCGCCTACTTTTTGAACAACCCGGTCAACGGCGACCAGTTCGAGCAGACCGACCGGCGCACCATCTTCGGCGCGCAAGCCTCGCATGTCATGCCCAACAAGATCGGCTCGCTCGACGGCGTGCTCACCTTCGGCGCCTCGTGGCGTGGCGACCGCATCGGCGAGGTCGGGCTCTACAACACAGAAGCGCGGCAACGGCTGTCGACAGTGCGAGACGACAAGGTCTCGGAGGATCTGTTCTCGATCTACGCGCAGCAGCTGGTGTACTTCAGCGACCGTTGGCGCGGCTACGTGGGGCTGCGCGGGGACACGCTGCGTTACGACATGCAGGGCCGCGAGCCGGTCTACGGTCCGCTCAACAGTGGCAAGGGACACGACTCGCTGGCCAGCCCGAAGGCGGGGTTGATCTTCACGCTCACGCCGCAGCACGAGTTCTATCTGAACGCAGGTGTCGGCTTTCACAGCAGCGATGTGCGTGGCGCCACCATCAGCGTCGATCCGCAGACCGGCCAGGCTGCAGACCGCGTGCCCGCGCTCGTGAAGGGCAAGGGCGCCGAGGTCGGCTGGCGCTTTCAGCCCAACGAAGACCTGACGACGACCGTGGCGCTCTGGAAGCTCGACCTCGACTCGGAACTGGTCTATGTCGGCGACGCTGAAGTGGAAGCTCAACAATGCCTTTCGCTTCGAGGTCGACGCCGCCCTGTCACGCGCCCGCTTCAAAGGGATCGCGCCGGAAGGTGAGGGCAACTACGTCGACAACGCCGTGGAGCGCGTGCTGGCGACCGGCGTCACCTACATCGATGGGCCGTGGACCGCGTCGCTCTGGCTGCGCTACCTCGGGCCACGCGCGCTCGATACGCTCAATACGGTGCGCTCACGCTCCACCACGCTGCTGAACTTCGGGACCAGCTACGCGGTGAACAAGCAGCTGACCCTCGGGCTGAACGTGTTCAACATCGCGGGCAAGAAGGGCAACGAGTCAGCGCCAAATGGACTTTTTAGCCGCTATCTCACTTCTATATGAAATAGCACCTGACATGCCTCGTCGGCGATCACCTGTTCTTCGTCGGTGTGCATGACGAGAAGCGAGATCTCGCTGTCGGGTGCGTCGATGCGAAGCTTGTGTGCGTTGTTCGCCTCGGCGTCGATGCGAACGCCGAGCCAGCCCAGATGCGCCGCAATGGCCGCGCGAACGCTCGGCTGATGTTCGCCGATGCCGGCGGTAAAGACGATGGCGTCCAGGCCGCCGAGGGTGGTGGCGATCGCCGCCATCTCGCGCGCAACGCGCAATGCGAACAGTGCCAAGGCCTGACGTGCTTCCGGTGCATCGCTGGCGACAAGCTCGCGACTGTCCGCTGAAATGCAGGAGACGCCGAGCAATCCGGAGCGGTGATAGAGCATGTCTTCGAGCGCGTCGACGGACATGCGCTTTTCTTTCTGCAGATGCAGCAGCACGCCGGGATCGAGCGCACCGGGGCGCGTCGCCATCGGAATGCCGTCGAGCGTCGAGAACGACATGCTGGTATCGCGGCTGATGCCGTTCTCCAGGCCGCACAGACTCGCGCCGCTGCCCAGATGGGCGACGACGACGCGGTCGCCGATATCGCCCACGTTGCCATCGCCATTCAGTGCCAGTCGGCCGGCAATGAACTTGTACGAGAGCCCGTGGAAACCGTAGCGCTTGATGCCTTGGTCGAACAGATCGCGGGGCAGGGCGAAGCGACGCACCAGGTCGCTTTGCGTGCGGTGAAACGCCGTGTCGAACGAAGCGGCTTGCGGCAAGTCAGGACGCAGCTTTTGCACCGCGCGAATCAGACGCAGGCTCTGCGGCTGATGCAACGGGGCGAGCGACGACAACGCATCGATGGCCGCGAGCGTGTCGTCAGAGATCTTCGTCGGCCCGTCGAAACGATCGCCGCCATGCACCACGCGATGCGCTACAGCCAAGAGCTTGTCGGACTGGAAATGGCTCGCGAGCCAGCCGAGCGTTTCATCGATAACGTCGTGCAGGTCCTCTGTGGCGTGCGACTTCAAGGTCACCTGAAGCGGTCGATTCGCCTCCTCGATCTTTAGCGACAGCGGCTTGTGCCGGAGATCGATGGCACCCTGCCCAAACGCTCGCGCCTTGCCGTCTTCGATCGCAAAGAGCCCGAGCTTGATCGTCGATGAGCCAGGGTTGAAGGTGAGGAGTACGTCGCGTGCCATGGGTGCATCTTGTACCGACTCCCAGTCACCGCACCATCGTCAGAGCGATGCGACGAGCGCCGCGACCGCGTCCGCAGACTGCTTTTCACCGGCAGCGACAAACAGCAGCATCGACCGTCCCGTGACCGTGTAGATCGCCTCTGGCTCGAAGTCCTCGGGCTCCTGCGGGTCGAGTGCGGTATCGATCAGGCGCGACCAATGCACACCGTCGGCACGCGCCGGCAGCTTGAACTCGATCGCGTCTTGCCAGCTGTTGATCATGATCATCACGGTCGCATCGTCAGCGGGCCGCGCGATCGAAGAAGCTTGCGCGGTGCCTTCGAGCAACATGCCGAAGCAGCGCGTTTGCGGGTCGTCCCAGTGGCCCGAATCCATCTCGGCACCATCGGGCGCGAGCCATGTCACGTCCTTGAGCTGCGTCTCTTCCTTGACGTCGCCTGACAAGAAGCGTCCGCGGCGCAGCACCGGCAATTCCTTACGCAGCTTCGTCAGACGTTGCGTAAAACGGTTGAGCGCCTGACCACGTTCGTCGATTTCCCAGTGCAACCACGAGATGTCGTCGTCCTGGCAATAGGCGTTGTTGTTGCCTTGTTGCGTACGGCCGAACTCGTCGCCGGCCAACACCATCGGCGTGCCCTGCGCCAGTAGCAAGGTCGCCAGCATGTTGCGCTGCTGCCGTGCGCGCAGGTCGAGCACTGCCTCATCGTCGGTGTCGCCTTCGACACCGCAATTCCACGAACGGTTGTCCGAGGAGCCGTCGCGGTTGTCTTCGCCGTTGGCGTCGTTGTGTTTCTCGTTGTAGCTCACCGTGTCGGCCAGCGTGAAGCCGTCGTGCGCGGTAATGAAGTTGACGCTGGCCCAAGGACGGCGGCCGCGATGGTTGAAGCGGTCACCGCTGGCCGACATGCACTGCGCCAACTTGGGCGCCAGCGCTTCGTCGCCTTTCCACCAGGCGCGCACGTTGTCGCGGAACTGGTCGTTCCACTCGGCCCAGCCCGGAGGAAAGCCTCCGACCTGATAGCCGCCGGGGCCGATGTCCCATGGCTCGGCCACCAGCTTGACACTCGACAGCACCGGGTCTTGCCGGCAGCTCTTCAGGAAGCCGCCGCCTTCGTCGAAGCCGTACGGCTCGCGCGCCAGGATGGTCGCCAGATCGAAGCGAAAGCCGTCGACGCGCATCTCCGTCACCCAGTAACGCAGGCTGTCCGTCACCATCTGCAGCACGCGCGGATGGCTCAGGTTGAGCGTATTGCCGGTACCGGTGTCGTTGATGTAGTAGCGCGCACCGGGGCCTTCAGCGCCGTTGCCGTCTGCACCACCGCCCGGCATCAGCCGGTAATAGCTCGCGTTGTCGATGCCCTTGAAAGACAGCGTCGGGCCAAGCTCATTGCCTTCGGGCGTGTGGTTGTAGACCACGTCCATGATCACTTCGAGCCCGTTCTCGTGGAAGCGATCGACCATCGCCTTGAACTCGTCGATGTTGGGCCCGTCCATGTAGCGCTGGTCGAGCGCGAAGAAGCCCATCGTGTCGTAGCCCCAGTAGTTGGTGAGGCCCTTATCCGTCAGGAACGGCTGGTTCAGGAACATCTGGATCGGCAACAGCTCGACGCTGGTCACGCCCAGTTCGCGGATGTGCTTGATAGGACCGTCTTGCGCCAGGCCGGCGAAGGTGCCGCGCATGTGCTCGGGCACGTCGGGCCGGCGCATGGTGAAGCCGCGCACATGGGTTTCGTAGAACACGGTCTGGTCCCACGGCACCCGAACGTTTCGGGTCTGCTTCCACTGAAAGTGCGAATCGACCACCACGCATTTGGGCACCATGTGCGCACTGTCGCGCTCGTCGAAGCTCAGGTCGGCATCTTCATGGCCGACGGTGTAGCCGAAGAGTTCCGGCCCCCACTTCAGCTCGCCCATGTGCGCCTTGGCGTACGGGTCCATCAACAGCTTGTGATGATTGAAGCGGTGGCCTTTCTCGGGCTCGTACGGGCCGTGCACGCGGTAGCCGTAACGGGCGCCGGGCTGCAAGCCGGGCACGAAGCCGTGCCAGACCTCGTCGGTGTATTCAGGCAATGTGATGCGGGCCAACTCCTCGATGCCGGCCTCGTCGTAGATGCAGACCTCGACTTTGGTTCCATGCGCGGTGAACAGCGCGAAGTTGACGCCGTGGCCGGTGTAAGTGGCGCCCAACGGGTGCGCGGTTCCTTCTTCGATCGAATACGTTTGTGTCATCACTGAATCATCGCGGATGACAACGACAAACTGACGGCTTTCCGGCTCGCCGGCTCGTAGGCGAAAGCCTCTCGAAGCGGGGCTGCGACGAAATCACTGTGATGACGGAGTCGGTAGTGCTTCAGCCGAATTTGTGCAGTCAATACCGGCTGCCTGTCGCCAGGTAACGCAGCTCGAACGTTCGTGCGTCGGCGATGCCTTGCGGTGGGCTGGACCAAAGCGCCGTGCGGGTCAGTTGCCAGGCATGCGGGTCGAGCCCCACGAAGACGGTGTGCAGTCCAGACTCGCCTGCCACCAGGCTGGCGGCGTCCCGCTCCGCAGCGGCGAGCGCGACGAGGTCTGTGTTCGGCGGCAAGTCGATGAATTGCTGCGTGGCAAACGTCGGCGTCATTGCGCGCGCAGGGCCATGCTGGTTGGCGATTGGACTCCACGACCGCACCTTGGGCCGGCCGTACTTTGCCGCAACCGCACGGAACGAGTCAGACATGAGGAAAGCGGTCATCCCTGCAGGGTCGTTCCAAAGATAGAACGGTGCATAGCGGTTGGGCGCGGCGCCCGAGCATGCCGCTACCAAAAAGGCTTTCAGGTGAAGGCCCGGCAGCCCGTCGAAGCGCGCACCGATCTCCGAGATGCGTTTGCGGACCGAGTCCAGATCGAAGTCGTCGGGAAAATCAAAACCGTATTGCATAGCCAGCATGGCGTTTCCTTGGGCGGTGAGAGAAGGATCTCAATCTAGGTCCACCTGAACGTTTAAACAAACGATTTGTTTATAGTTAAAAGTTTAGAATTCCTCACGTATGCTTTTGGATCTTTCACTCCTGCAAACGCTGGTGGCTGCTGTCGACCTCGGCGGCTTCGGCAAAGCCGCCGCTCAGCTTCATCGTTCTCCAGGTGCCATCAGCCTTCAGATCAAGGCGCTGGAGGAACGAGTCGGAGCCGAGCTCTTCCGCAAGTCCGGGCGCCAGCAGGCCTTGACCGAGGCGGGCGAACTGCTTGTCGGGTTTGCCAGGCGGATGCTGCAGATCAACGGGGACGCATTGCTCGCCGTGCAGGGCGTGCATCTGGCGGGCGAAGTGAGATTCGGCATGCCGCAGGACTTTGCGGACAGTTGGCTGCCGCAGGCTCTCGCCCAGTTTGCAAGAGCGTATCCGGCTGTGCGCATTGCCGTGACTGTGGATCGCAGCCCGGTGTTGCTGTCCGCGCTGAAGTCGGACCATCTGGATCTGGTTCTCGCCTTCGGCGACGCGGACACGGCAACTTCAGAAATATTGACGAGCCTGCCCGTGCAGTGGATCGCGAGCCCGAATTTTTCGTTGGGTGCTGACGCGGCGGTTCCGCTTCTCGTGCTCGATCAGCCCTGCGGGTTTCGTCAGGCGGCGACCGATGCCCTCGACCGCGCAGGACGACCGTGGCGGATTGCGCTGACCAGTGCCAGCGTGTCCGGCATATGGGCCGCTGCGAAGGCCGGGCTGGGTGTCACCGCACGCACGACGGCGCACATCCCGCCAGAGCTTGCACCGGCAAGCGCGGCGTTGAGACTGCCCCGATTGCACAAAGTACGGGTCTCGCTTCACCGAGACGGTGCGACGACCAACCCTGCGGCGGTGCAACTGTGGTCGGTCGTCAAGGAAGTGGTCAGCGGGCAACTGCCTCGAGTCTGAGGTTTGAAATGTGCACTGCTGCGGCTGACGATGCTTCATGCCGATTGTGCGCAAGCGAACAGAATGGACTCGCTTTTCAACCTGCCTTGAGGTTGAATGCGCGCATGGCATCCATCTACAAGCAAATCGATATCCAGGCTCCGGCCAAGCAAGTCTGGGAGGCGGTGCGCGATTGGGAGGTGGTGCACGAGCGGCTGGTGCCCGGTTTCGTCGTCGACGTCAAACTGGAGCCGAAGGCGCGCATCGTCACTTTCGCCAACGGCGTGGTGGCGCGCGAAATCATCCTGGCGGTCGATGACGCGGCGCACCGGCTGGCGTACTCGGCGGTCGGCGGCCGTGCGGCACACCACAATGCGTCGGTGCAGGTTTTTCAGACTGCCCCAGGCAGTTGCCAGATCGTTTGGATCACCGACGTGTTGCCTGACGCGCTCACGCCGGCCATCAACACGATGGTCGAAGAGGCGTCGGCGATCATGAAGCGCACGCTGGAGCGGGCGGTTCCTGGCGGCTCCAACGCCCAGGGCCGCTAGCAGTTTTTGCAGCAGCGGCCCGTTCAGCCTTCGACCAACTCGAAGCTGCTCGGCGGCGAGGCGGCCAGCTCGGCCCAATCGAGTTCTTCTTCGAGCGTGTGGAACACGTCTTCTTCCATCTCGCCCGAGCGTCGCAAGTCCGCAAGCCTGGCGCGCTGTGCGGCGATGCTGCGACGCGTCAGGTCGTCGATCTTGGCGGCTTCGCGCGGGTGCTTGCCGGCGTCGATGGCCTCGCGGTCGGCCTTCAGCGTTTCGCGCAGCGCCTCGGCCGCATCGCCGCGCTCGTTCTCGACGCTGGCCATGCCTGCGTCGATCAGCGCGATGCGGCCGGCGATCAATTCGTGGTCGAACGATTCGTCCCTGGCAAAGCGCAGCAGCCGGATCAGCGGCGCCAGCGTCAGGCCTTGCAGCACCAGCGTGCCGAGCACGACGGCCAAAGCGCTCAGGACGATCAGGTCGCGTTGCGGAAAGTGCTGCGGCAATGCCAGCGCAGTGGCCAGCGTGACCAGCCCCCGCATGCCGCACCACGAGGTCAACATGCCTTGCGCCAGCGTCGGCACCTTGCGTGCGCCCTGTTTGATGGAGAAGAAGTGAAGCACGCGGTTGTAGAACATGACCCAGACGATGCGCACCACGATCACCACCAGCAGCACCGCGCCAGCGAAAGCCATCGCCGGCCACAGCTCCCTTGCAGACAACCGCTCGACGATGCCCCGGGCCTGCAGCCCGACCATCAGGAAGGCCAGCACGTTGAGTACGAACACGGTCGTGTCCCAGACCGAATACGAATGCACCCGGTCGCGCGGTGCGGTCTTCTCGGGCGCATAGCGCGCCACCGTCATCGCCAGCGCAACGACCGAAAGGACGGCCGACAGATGCAGCCGTTCAGCCAGCACCCAGGCGCCGAAGGTCGAGACGAATTCCGACAGCGTGCCGCCCAGCGAACCCGCCAGGGGCGCAGACACGGCCACCTGGATCTTGCCGATAATGAAGCCCAGCAACAGCCCGCCCGGTGCGGCCAGCCACAGCGCCACCGGTGTGGTCGCAGCCGCGCCGGTGGCCGCGGCCGAACCGGCCGAACCGGCGGCCACCGACGCCACCGCCGCGCTGAAGATCAGCAGCGCGACCGCATCGTTGAGCAGACTCTCCCCCTTCAATACGCTGACGGTCGCGCGCGGCAACTGAAAGCGCCCTAGCACCGCGCTGGCCGCAGCGGCGTCGGGTGGCGCGACGATGGCGCCGAGCGCGATGGCCGCCGCCAGTGGCAGGCCGGCCACCACGACACCGAGCCAGGTCACGGCCGCGGTGGTCAACAGCACCAGCACCGCGGCCAGCGAGAACAACGATAACCAATAGCGCCGCAGATGCCGCGGCGGAAAGTCGAACGCCGCATCGAGCAGCGCCGGCGCAATGAACAACGCCAGCGCCAGCGAGGGATCGATGCCGATCTCCGGCGCCCAGGGCAGCGCTGCCACCACCACACCCGCCAGCGCCAGCATGGCCGGGTAGGGCACCGGCCAGCGGCGCGACACCTGGAGCAATACCAACGCGATGACCAGCAGCGTCAGCATGCTTTCGAACAAGACCATATCGAGTGACCGGTTACCGGGATTGCGACAATCGCAACATGCCTTCCCGTTTTCTGAAAATGGCCCTGCTGCTGGGCCTGCTCTCCGCCATCGGTCCTTTCGCCATCGACATGTACCTTCCGGCCTTGCCGGCCATCGGGCAAAGCCTGGGGGCCGACATCGGTGCCGTGCAGATGAGCCTGACGGCGTTCTTCCTGTCCCTCGGTATCGGTCAGTTGTTGTATGGCCCGGTGTCGGACATGGTCGGGCGCAAGCCTCCTCTTTATGCGGGTTTGGCGTTGTTCGCGCTTGCCAGTGTCGGCTGTGCACTGGCCACCGACATCCAGACCTTGATCGTGCTGCGCTTCATCCAGGGGCTGGGCGCGGCTGCCGGCATGGCGATTCCGCGCGCCATCGTGCGCGACCTGCACACCGGCACGGATGCGGCGCGGCTGATGTCGCTGCTGATACTCGTGTTCAGCGTGTCGCCCATCCTCGCGCCGTTGGCGGGCAGCGGCGTCATCGCACTCAGCGGCTGGCGCGGTGTGTTCTGGGTCGTCATGGTGGCGTCGGTCGCGGGCATGGCGATGATGTTCATGCAGCTCGACGAAACGCGACCGCCATCGGAGCGCGTCGAGAGCAGTCTGGGCAGCGCGCTCGGTGCGTACTGGCTCCTGCTGCGCGACCGGCACTACCTCGGCCTGGTCTTCATCGGCGGCTTCGCGCTGGCCGGTTTCTTTGTCTACCTGGCCAACTCGTCGTTCGTGATGATCGACCACTACGGCCTGTCGCCTGCGGTCTACAGCGTGGCCTTCGGCGTCAACGCTGCGGCCTTCATCGCTGCCTCGCAGTTCACCGGCGCGCTGGGTGAACGCTTCGGCCTGGTGCGGGTCGTGAAGTTCGGCGTGCTCGCCTGCGGCACCGTCATGCTGGCGCTGTTCGCCTATTTCGCCTCGGGCGGTGACCGGCTGGCGGTGCTCATCGTGCTGTACTTCATCGCCAGCGGGTTCATGGGACTGGTGATACCGACCTCCGGGGTGCTCGCGCTCGAAGCGCATGGCGCCATCGCCGGCACGGCGTCGGCCTTGCTCGGTACGCTGCAGATGCTGACGGGCGCTTTCATGATGGCGGCGGTCGGGCTCTTTACCGATGGCCGACCGTTGCCGATGGTCGCGGGCATGGCCGCAGGGGCGTTCGTCGCTGCGGTGCTGACCTGGCTCACGCTGGGCGGTTGGCGCACGGCGCCGAAAATGGAGGAGGCCCTGTGAGCGCCGTGGCCTCCGACACATCCGACACGTCCAACACGTCCGGCGCATTGAACGCCGCGCCCAAGCTCGGCGACGGCCTGGCCCAGCCGGCACGCAACCGCGCCATGATGGTGATCATCCTGGGCATCGCGGTGGCGGTGCTCGACGGCACCATCGTCAACCTGGCATTGCCCGGCATCGCGCGCGAACTGAACGCCAGTGCGTCGCACGCCATCTGGGTCGTCAACGCGTACCAGATCGCCATCCTGGTGTTGCTGCTGCCACTGGCCTCGCTGGGCGATCTGGTCGGCTATCGCCGCGTCTACCTCGTCGGCATGGCCTTCTTTACGCTGGCATCGCTCGGTGCCACGCTGTCGAACTCGCTCGGCACATTGATCGCGGCCCGCGCGCTGCAGGGCCTGGGCGCCGCCGGGATCATGAGCGTGAATGCGGCGCTGGTTCGGCTCATCTATCCGTCGACCAAGCTGGGGCGCGGCATGGCGATCAACTCGCTGGTCGTTGCCACCGCCTCGGTCGCGGGACCATCGGTCGCGGCAGCCATCTTGTCGGTGGCGTCTTGGCCGTGGCTCTTCGCGCTCAACGTGCCGCTCGGCATCGCGGTGTTCTTTCTCGGCATGCAGTCGTTGCCCGCCAACCGCGTGGCGCCGGCTGCGGGCTCGCGCTTTTCGCTCATCGACGTGGTCCTGAACATCGCCATGTTCTCGCTGATCTTCATCGGCGCCGACCGGCTCGGCGTGCGCGAAGGCGGGCAGGGCGCCGACCCGATGGCGTGGGTCCTGCTCGCGGCAGGCATCGTCGTGGGTGTGTTCTACCTGCTGCGCCAGCGCACGCTGGCGGTGCCGCTGTTCCCGGTCGACCTGATGCGCATTCCGGTGTTCGCACTGTCGATGTGCTCTTCCGTCGGCGCCTTCAGCGCGCAGATGCTGTCGTACATCGCGCTGCCATTCATGCTGCTCGAGACGCTGCACCGTTCGCACATCGAGGCCGGCTTGCTCATCACCGCCTGGCCGCTCGCCATCGTGGTGGCTGCGCCCGTCGCCGGGCGGCTGATCGGCCGCGTCCCGGACGGTCTGCTCGGCGGCATCGGCATGGCATTGATGGCGCTGGGCCTGGCGCTGCTGGCCGCGTTGCCGGCCGATCCTTCCAACCTGAACATCGTGTGGCGCATGGCGCTGTGCGGTGCCGGCTTCGGGCTGTTCCAGTCGCCGAACAACCACACCATCGTGACCTCGCCCCCGCCGCAACGAAGTGGTGCGGCGAGCGGCATGCTGGGTACCGCGCGCCTGACCGGGCAAACGCTCGGCGCGGTCATGCTGGCCGCCATCTTCAGTGCGTGGGGTCCGCACGAAGGGCGCGGCCAGGTCATCGCCCTGGCGGTAGCAGCCGCATGCGCCGCGCTGGCCGGCGTGTTCAGCGTGCTGCGCACTCGCGGCAAGTAGAGTCTGGGCCGATGACGCAGATCGGCAAGTCCGATACGACGCCATGCCCGCCGGCCTCCCGGCCCTGGGTGCTGGCGGCCGCCATCGTCGGTTCCAGCATGGCCTTCATCGACGGCACGGTCGTCAACGTGGCCTTGCCTGCCATCCAGCGCGACCTGCATGCGACGGCTTTTCAGGCGCAGTGGGTCGTCGAGTCGTATGCCCTGCTGCTGGCGGCGCTGCTGCTGGTGGGCGGGGCGTTGGGCGACCACTTCGGGCGGCGGCGCATCTTCGCGATCGGTGTCGGCCTGTTCGCATTGGCGTCGGCAGCCTGCGCCGCCGCTGGCGACGTGCATCAGCTCATCGCGGCGCGCGCAGTGCAGGGCGTCGGCGGTGCCTTGCTGGTGCCCGGCAGCCTGGCCCTCATCAGCGCGTCGTTCCCGGAAAAAGAACGCGGACGCGCCATCGGCACCTGGTCGGGTTTCAGCGGCATCACTGCGGCCATCGGTCCGGTGCTTGGCGGCTTTCTGGTCGATCGCTTCTCGTGGACCTGGGCTTTTCTGATCAACCTGCCGATGGCCGTGGTCGTGCTCTTGCTCGTCTGGCGCCACGTGCCCGAAAGCCGCAACCAGAAGGCCGGCGCGCTCGACGGTTGGGGCGCCTTGCTGGCCACCGTGGCGCTGGGCGGCATCGTCTACGCCTTCATCGAGGCACCGACGCAGCACTGGACGTCACCCGCCGTGCTGACGGCGCTGGTGCTCGGCGTGGCCGGGACCGTTGCCTTCGTCGTGGTCGAAAGCCGGCTGCGGTCGCCGATGTTGCCGCTCGGTCTTTTCAAGGTCGCGAACTTCGGTGGCGCGAACCTGCTGACGTTGCTGCTCTATGCGGCGCTCGGCGGTGGCCTGTACTTCTTTCCGCTCAACATGATCCAGGCGCAGGGCTACTCCGCCACCGTCGCGGGTGCTGCGCTGCTGCCGTTCATCCTCATCATGTTCGCGCTGTCGCGCTGGGCCGGGAAGCTGGTCGATCGCTTCGGGCCGCGCTTGCCGCTGGTCATCGGCCCGACCATCGCGGCCGCAGGCTTCGCGCTGTTCGCGGTGCCGGGCGTCGGGGCCAGTTACTGGACCGGATTCTTCCCGGCCGTCGTGGTGTTGGGCTTGGGCATGACCATCACCGTGGCACCGCTCACCACCACCGTGATGAACGCGGTCGGGCCGGATCTCGCAGGCGTGGCATCGGGCGTCAACAACGCGGTGTCGCGTGCCGCATCGGTGCTGGCAATCGCGGTGTTCGGCGTGGTCATGGCGTGGGTATTCGATGCCGCGCTGATGGAGCGACTGCATGCGATCGGCGCTTCGCCTGCGGTCACGGAATTTTTGCAAGGCGAACGCGACAAACTCGCAGGCGCCTTGTTGCCGGCCGGGCTCGATGCGGCGACCACAGCGGCGCTCAAGCATGCGGTGGCAGATGCCTTTGTCAGCGGCTTTCGCTGGGTCATGCTGCTCTGCGCCGGGCTGGCGTTGTTGAGCGCGGCGAGCGCGTGGTGGATGATCGGTGGCAAGGCGGCGCCTGTCGAAGCCGCCGCTCTCGATCGAAAGGTTCTCGATGTCTGATTTACCCGAGCCGTTGGCGGTGATAGCTGCCCGTGTCGGCGCCGTTCTGCGTGCGCGCGGAAAAACCGTTGCGGTAACGGAATCATCGGCTGGCGGACTCGTCTCCGCAGCGCTGCTTGCGATCCCCGGCGCGTCGGCCTATTTCCTCGGTGGCGCGGTCGTCTACTCGCGCCGTGCCGGCAAGGGTTTGCTTGGTCTGACCACCGACGACATGGTCGGTCTTCGGGGAGAAACCGAGCCCTATGCGCAGCTCGTTGCCGGCAAGGCACGCGACATCCATCGCGCGACCTGGGGCATCAGCGAGAGCGGTGCCGCGGGGCCGGTCGGCAGTCCGTATGGCGACCCGGCAGGCCGCGTCTGTCTGGCAGTAGTCGGCGATTCTGTGGCGTTGGAAACCGTGATGACCGGCGAGACCGACCGCGCGATGAACATGGACTTGTTCGCGCGCCATCTGCTCGCGTTGTTCGAGCGGACGTTGAACCCACCGGCAATCTGAATGGACAAAGCAATGCAGGACTTCACGACGACCACCTTCGGCATCCTGGTCTTCCCCGAGGTAGAAGAACTCGACTTCGTCGGCCCGTGGGAAATGCTCACGATGTGGAGCAAGGTCGCAGACGGACCCGGCCGCTGCCTCATCATCTCCGAATCGCCGGGGCCGTTGACATGCGCCAAGGGTCTGTCGATCAACCCGCATGTGTCGTTCGCGGACTGCCCGCCGCTCGACTATCTGCTGGTGCCGGGCGGGCAGGGCACGCGCCGTGAAGTCGGCAATCGCGCGCTGCTGGATTTCGTCTCGTCTCAGGCCGCGAACTGCTGCGCCGTGCTGTCCGTTTGCACCGGCTCTTTCGTGTTGCACGCCGCCGGCCTGCTCGCCGGCAAAAGGGCCACGACGCACTGGGCGCAGCTCGATCGCTTTCGTGAACTCGGGGACGTCGATGTGGTCGAGGAGCGCTTCGTGCGCGACGGCAAGCTGTGGTCGTCGGCGGGCGTGTCGGCCGGCATCGACCTCATGCTGGCGTTCATCGCGAGCGAGTCCGGCGACGATGCGGCGGGCAAGGTGCAACACGCTTCGGAGTACTACCCGGCGGAGACGCGCTACGGCAAGTACGAAGACCATGCGCAAGCGCCTGCGTACCTGAAGCGACCACGCCCGTAAGTTCTTGCGCGGTCCGGCGAGGCCCGCCCCAACCTGCTACTTGCCAATCGGCGCGAAGCGCTGCCGCATGAAGTTGCGCACATGCGGCGTGAATTCCATAAATCCCTTCACCGCATGGAACTCCGGCGTGTCGTAGACCCAGTCGCCGGCCACTTCGTAGATGGCCGCGTACTTCGGCCCATCTTCCAGTGAGACGAAGCGGCGTGCCGACAACCAGCCGGGGCAGGCCAGCAGCGCGGGCACATGTACTTCTTCGTACCAGCGGTTGAAAGCGTCCTCATGCGCGGGATCGACATCGACGCGGACCATGTGAAGTTGAGGCGCCGCAACCGTAGTCGAGATGCCCGTCATGCCGCCACCTTCGGCTTCACCCGCGGGAACTTAAGCGTGGCCTCGGCCTTCAGCACTTCCTTGTCGGCTTCGTTCACCGCGCTGGCCTGCCAGGTGACGGTGCGCGTACCGGCGTTCATCTGTGCGATCCAGACCTTGAACTCGATCGTGTCGCCATAGAACACCGGCCCGGTGAACCAGAAGCGGTCTTCGATCGACACGCCCAGCGTGCCCGCGAGTTCGGCGGTCAGCACGCTGGTGCAGATGCCGGCAACCATGATGCCGGGCGCAAGCCGCTTGCCGAAGCGCGTGGTCTGGGCATAGCTGTCGTCGACGTGCACCGGACCGAAGTCGCCGGTGGCCGCGATGTAGAGCGCGCCGTCGGCTTCGGTGATGGTCTTGCGCACCGACACGCAGTCGCCGACATGCAGGCTGTCGAAGGGTTTGAGTTCGTACATGGCGCTGATTCGTTTTTTCAGCCGCGCGCTTGCACGGGCACCAGCCTGGCGGTGCCTTGTGCCATCACCTCGCCGGTGGACTTGGTGCACCGCACGCTGCAAGACACGGCGTCGTTCGCAACGTCGAGCACCTCGATGCGCGACTCGACCGTCTCGCCGACCAGCACCGGCATCGCGAAGTCGATCTGCAGGCCGCCGAGCCGCCATGCGACGCCGGCGACGCGATTCAGCGCCGTGGTCGCCAGTGCGATCGCGCTCAAGTCGAAGGCCAGCATGTTCTCGAATCCGGCCGCCTCGGCTGCGCGCTTGTCGACGTAGAGCGGCGCCATGTTGCCGCTGATGCCGGTGAACATCGCCTGCTCGGCGACGGTGAGGGTCTTGCGAAACGACATGGCGTCGCCGACCTTGAGCGCGGGCCGCCCGTTCAAAGCACCAGCCCGTTCTTGATGACGGCCTTGGCGATCAGCATGCGGTGGATCTCCGACGTGCCGTCGTACAGGCGAGTCACTCGGCTGTCGCGGTAGATGCGCTCCAGCGGCAAGTCTTTGCAGAAGCCCATGCCGCCGAAGACCTGAATGCCGCGGTCGGCCACGCGGCCGATCATCTCGGAGGCGTAGAGCTTGACCATCGACACCTTGTCGCGTGGCTCGCGGCCCTGGTCGAGTTCCCATGCCGTGTTGAGCACCATCATCCGCGTGGCGAAGATCTCGGTGGCCGAGTCCGCGATCATCTGCTGAACCATCTGGAAATCACCGATCGGCTGGCCGAACTGCTTACGTTCGGCCGCATAAGTGCGCATCATCTCCAGCACGCGCGACGCCATGCCGACCGCCCGTGCGCCGATGTGCGCGAGGCGGATGCCGGCCACGCTGTTCATGATCAGCTTGAAGCCGCCGCCGACTTCGCCCAGCACTGAGTCCACAGGAATGCGGCATTCGTCGAAGGAGAGTTCGGCATGGCCGTAGCCGCGGTGGCCCATCATCGGCTGCACGCGGTTCACGCTGAAGCCGGGCGTGCCTTTGTCGACCAGGAACAGCGTGATGCCGCCACGGGCCCGCTTTTCCTTGTCGGTGAGCGCCATCACGATGACGTAGTCGGCGATATCACCGTCGCTGATGAAGTGCTTGCCGCCGTTGAGCACCCAGTGGTCGCCATCGAGCCGCGCGGTGGTCGAGATCGATGCGGCGTCGGAGCCGGCGCCTGGTTCGGTGATGGCCATCGCGCAGATCTTGTCGCCCCTGACCGTGGGCAACAGGTACTTCTCGCGCTGCGCGGCATTGCAGGGCAGCAGCATCGGATAGACCTGACCGAACACGCGGCGGATCAGCGCGTCGGAGGTCTTGCCGAACTCTTCTTCGACCAGGCACATGGTCACGTTGTCGAGCCCGCCGCCGCCGCAGTCTTCCGGCATGTTCATCGCGAACAGGCCCAGCTCCTGCGCTTTACCGCGCACGCGCTGCAAGGCTTCGGGCGGCACATGGCCGAGCACTTCGGTTTCGTTTTCGAGCGGCTGCACTTCCTGGGTGACGAAGCGGCGCACGGTGTCGACGAGCAGTTGCACGTCGGGCGGGGTGGAGAAGTCGAACATGGGATGGATGTGATCAGTTGGAGGAGGGCGCCGGCGGTTCGCCGACCGCTCGCGAAGCAATCAGCGCATCGATCTCGTCGGCGCCATAGCCGATCTCGCCCAGCACCTCGCGTGTCTGCATGCCCAGCCGTTGCGGCGCCCAGCGCACGGGCGGCGCCGCGCCGTCGTAACGCAACGGGTGGTTAAGCATCGTGATCGGCGCGCCCTCGACACTCTCGGCATCGATGAACACGCCCAAGTGCGCGAGCTGCGCATCGTCGCGGAGCTCGTCGTAATCCTTCACCGGCATGTGCCAGATGCCGCGCGCGGCCAGCAGCGGCAGCCATTCCGCGGTGGTGCGCGCGGGCATGCGCTGCGCGACGATGCGGGTGATCTCGGTGCTCTTCGAAAAGCTGTCGGCGGTGTCGAAGCCGGCGAGTTCGGGCAGGTCGAGTGCCACCGCCAGATCGGCCGGCGCCGCCATCGAGATTGCCAGGTGACCGTCGGCCGTCGCGTGGATGCCCGACGGCCCCGAGCCGCACCAGCTCGCAAGCCCGTGCGGTCCGCGTGATGTCGCCGAGCGTGCGCCGTTCATCCACGCCGTCATCGACTCGGCCTGCAGGTCGATGGCCGATTGCAACAGGCTGCCTTCGACCAGCCGACCCTGCCCGGTGCGCTCACGCGACAGCAGCGCAGCCAAGATGCCCATCGCCAGCAACGATGCGGCGTGCTGGTCGACGATGACCGGGCCGGCCGGTGTCGGCGGCCCGTCGGCGCGGCCGGTGCGTGCGGCGAATCCCGAGCGCGCCTGCAGCAACAGGTCTTGCCCTGGCAAGTCGCGGTCAGGCCCGCTGGCGCCGTAGCCGCTGACCGATGCGTAGACGATGCGCGGGTTGAACGCCTTGACCTGCTCGTAGCCCAGGCCCAGCCGCGCCATCGCGCCCGGACGGAAGTTCTCCATCACCACGTCGGCGCCTTCGACCAGCTTGCGCGCGACCGCCTTGCCGGCCTCCGATTTCATGTCGAGCGCCAGGCTGCGCTTGTTGCGGCCGGTCGTCAGCAGGTTCACGCTCTGGCCCGCAACGAAGTGGTTGGCGACCGCCCAGTTGCGGTGGAAGGCGCCGTCGAGCGGCTCCACCGCGATGACGTCCGCGCCCATGTCGGCCAGCAGCTGAGCCGCCATCGGGCCGGCGTGGAAGTGGTTGAAGCTGATGACCTTGAAGCCGGAGAGCATGGGGGTTCCTGAAAAGCGGTAGGGCGTTTTCAGAATAGATGCGGGGTGGCTTATTGAGGACGTTGCGGCTTATTCAATATCTGCGGGGGACTATCAGTGGGTTGGATAGCTGAGGCGGCGGCGTTGCTGCGGATTTGCCCGCTTCGGAGGCCTACGGAGGCTCCCGCGACAGGCTTTGCGGATTTCGACTGGATACGCAAATGTGCGGACCTCTCGCAGCGGCTCGGGTCGGTCTTGAGTAGGGGAAGACGCACCGCTCGCTCACCGCCAGCCCGTTCTTCACCGCGAACCGCTGGTCGCCAGTACGCACTTGCGCAATGACACAGTATCGGAACTACATACAAACGGTTACGATCCAATGAGGAGAGTGCTCAATGCTAAAACTTAATGCTTTTGGAGTTCGAAATTTAAGGTCGCTAGAAGACACGGGCCTAATAGAATTAAAGCCAATAACAATTCTTGTGGGAAAAAATAGTGCAGGAAAAAGCACGTTCGCTCGAATACTTCCTTTGCTTAAGCAGAGTTCTGAAAGAAGGAAGCAAGGTCCGTTGCTTTGGTTTGGCCGGTTGGTTGATTTTGGTTCGTTCGATGAAGCAGTTTCTTCATTTGCAGGAAATAGATTAATCGATTTTCAATTTCAATTTAAAGGCTCATTCACCACTTTTCAAGGTCGTCGCAGTCCACGTTCTGATGCCCTTTCCCCTGGCGAACAGGGGTCAGTCGATGTGACATTGCAACTTGGGGCTGAGGGTGAGGATGGAAGAACGGTACTACGAGCGCTCGCACTTGATATATTTGGCGTAAAAATAAAAATCACAGGAGCGACCTCAAAGGAACCGCAGGTTGATATAGACGGTCAGCCAGTACGAATGCCGTCGAATGGCAGGGCTTTTCTTGCGCAGGGTGCAATACTTCCAGTCCTAAGGCTTCTGTTTCGTGGAGAAGCTGCAGTTTCAACAGTTAGTGACGCTGCCTTTTTCAGTACGCCGCAAATGGAGCGCTTGGGGCTTGCCCGAGTGAGGGCTGCAATTGGCGCCTTCGTGCACGGCAACACCTTAACGGAGCGGAAAGATGAGATAGCGCGCCGCTTGCCAGTCGCCTCGCCAAACGTTCTGCTGGAATACTGCCGTTCACTAGCGGGGGTACCAGATACTTGGAGGACGAACATGGCAGCCTCTACGTCACAAACGCCAAAGGTACTGGAATTGCAGCGTGCACTGGTTGTATTCAACCTGGAATCGCTCCTCGCGGAGTTGGATGACGCAATACTTTCCTTCAGCGCTGGGGTTAGTTATCTAGAGCCGCTCAGAGCAACAGCACAGAGATACTATAGAAGAGAGGAGGTCTCAATTGAGGAGCTCGATCCAAAAGGTCTTAACACAACTTTTTTCTTGCAGGGGCTGTCGATTCGCGAGCGTGATGAACTTAATGGTTGGCTGATTAGCACTTTTGGGTTTTCATTAAGTGTCCGAACGGTAGGGGGGCATTCTTCGCTCAACATTGAAATCGAAGCAATGGGTCATAGCCGCAATATGGCCGACGTTGGACTTGGATATTCGCAACTTGTACCGGTTGCGATACAGCTGTGGGCCTCTATGCGCAGGAGACCTATTCGTTCTCCTTTGCTTACGAGAAGTGCCGTGAGTTCAAGTCAAAGAGCGTTAGCGCCAATTGTTGTGGTCGAGCAGCCGGAACTACATTTACATCCTGCATACCAAGCGAAGCTTGCGGATGTGTTCGCTGCATGCGTTGCTAAGCGCGATGTGGGAGACGAAAGTTCCCGGAGACTTCCTCTTCGAATTGTTGCAGAAACACACAGTCCGAATCTGATAAATAGGCTTGGCGAACTTGTAGGGGAGGGAGCACTAAGTGCGGACGACGTTCAAGTGATCGTTTTTGAGTCCGAGTTTCCCAATCCTGCGACGTCCATCAGAATTGCCAAATTCGACGACAAAGGGATTTTGCAAAACTGGCCGATTGGCTTCTTTGAGTACTGAGAAGGTATGTTATTTGTTCTCAACGAAGAGGCTTCGAAGTTGGCTGAGGAGCAAACTGCAGTCCAGGCGACGCGTGTGGCGGTTTCGCGTCTCCTAAACACATATGCTGATGGACACCACGTGGTGTTGATGGAAAGGTCGGCATGCAGGGCCATTGAAGAATCGCCAAACTTTTCCATTGAGCAAAGAGGGGCTGCACAAAAAATTCGTACCCGATATGCCGATTATGGATCCTTGCCACGTTTACTGACTCACTATTGCGTCGTCACTGCAGTGGGAACTGTTCCAACACGCGCGGTTCATGGCTGGGATGTGCCGCTAATTTGGCTGACAGCAAATCCGGTGTCTCGCGCGTGCCTCCTTTGCGAGGATTTGCACGATACGCATGTCTTTCTAGCCGCAGGTGCGGATTACCTTAACGAAAAAAAGTTGGGTGCTTTTGAACTGCACGCGGATCATATGGGTGGCGGAGGCGGGAATACGCATCGGGCACTACAGCAAGCGATTGTCGGCAGAAAGATTTGTTTCTGTGTTGTCGATTCTGATATTAAGGGTCCAACTGAAGGTCCTGGCCCGACAGCAAGTCCGTGCACAACGGTAACTGGCTCGTCGGTCTTCGAAGTTAAGCTTACAGCAGGACGAATGATTGAAAATTCATTGCCTTGGCGGCTTATAGATCGTGTGCGTCAAAATATGCCGGTCGTTCCATCGGAAGACTTAGCCAGGATGGAGGTGGTCTATCCTAGAGTTTCTGAATTTTTGAGCTTGAAAAAAGGAGTGTCTGGCTACGACATTAAAGGAATGGCAAATGCCGCAACGAAAGTTTTTTGGACTAGCGCCGCTGCTGCTCTAGTGGGAACTCCAATTTGTTGTCCTGCCGGGGTTTGTCAAGCGCACGCTGAGGCAAATTGTTCCTACAAGCCACATAGAGGCTTTGGAGGCAGTCTCCTAGCAGACGTCGCGACGTGGCTAAAAGAGAATGATCAGCCTACGCGGAGTAGGCATTACCTCCCTTCTCCAAACGACTCTGACTGGAGGGCGATCGGTAGTGCTGTAGCTGCGATTTTTTTAGGTCTTCAACCGCGCAGGCTTTGAGTGTTCACAGGGCGGTTCAGGCGGCCGTGTGCGGTACGTTGGCATGGGCAAGGTGTGCGGCGTGCGCCTGTTACAGGATAGGAGCTCGTCGCGCGACAGGAACGAGGGCGCCTGCGCCTCTAGCAGCCGGTAGCGCATACGGCATTCAGGACCCAGTCTTGCGAGCCGAAGTTCAGCAGCGCGCCATTCGCATGCTGGACCGCGCGCAGCACGCTTGTCGACACCGTATTGTTTCTGGAAGGGTCATCTATGCGCCCACAGCTCGGTCGCTGCCCAACGCGGGTTGAACTGAGTAGTTCTTGATTTGTGGCCCTGACGGGTTTCGAAACTCGTGACGTGGAGCATTCAGGCCGAGGCTTGCAAATTTCGTTTGACAGCGACATCGGCAGACGCGCAGGCGGAAGACCCCGTCCCGCCCGGCGAGGCGATCCAGAATCTTGTCTGCTTCTGGTCGGCCGATAGCAGTCGGTCGCGTAAGACGCGCGAGCGGCTGCGACCGGCTGCGACCGGCTTAGCGGTCATCATCGAGGACCGCTATTTGGCGCACTTATAGTCGCGCCCCCAAAACGCATTGGCCCGTACCCTGGCACACCGCTAAGGTGGCCGCAGTCCATCACCGCGTGCCGCCATGCCTTCTGAATCCTCCGATCATTTCCGCGGCATCCACGCCGCCACCGTGTGCCCGCTGCTGCCCGATGGCAGCATCGACGAAGACACCCTGGCCGCGCACCTGTCTGCAGTGTCACGCGCCGACGGCATCACCGGCCTCCTGATCAACGGACACGCCGGCGAGAACTTCATGTTCGGCCGCGAAGACAAGCACCGCGTGGTCGAGATTGCCCGCCAAGCGTGTCCGGCACACACGCTGTTGGTCTGCGGCATCAACGCCGAAGACAGCCTCGAAGCGCAGCGCCATGTCGACGATGCCGCGCAGGCCGGTGCCGACGCGGTGCTGGTGTTCCCGCCGTTCTCTTGGGCGCTTTCGCAAGACGCGGATGTGGCCGTGCGGCATCACCGCATCGCCACTGCCAACAGCCGCCTGCCGCTGTTTCTCTACCAGGCCGGCGTGCGCGCTGGCACGCTCGGCTACACGGCCGACGTGCTGGAGCGGCTGGTGCAGTTGCACAACGTCATCGGCATCAAGGAAGGCAGTTGGGAAAGCGCTGCCTACGAGGCCAACCGCCGGATGGTGCAACGCGTCGCGCCGCACGTGATGGTGATGGCGTCGGGCGACGAGCACTTGCTGACCTGCTTCGCGGTCGGCACCGAAGGCAGCCTGGTGAGCCTGGCCTGCATCACGCCGGAGTTGGTCGTCGGCCTGTACCGCGCGATAGAGGCGGGCGACCTCGCTGCCGCGCGTGCCTTCAACGACCGCATCTACCCGCTCGCCAAAGCCATCTACGGCACCGCACCGGGCGGCCATGCCAACGCGCGTCTCAAGGCCTGCCTGAAGCTGCTCGGCCGCATCCCGAGCGATGCGATGCGGCCGCCGATGGGTCCGCTGCCAGCCGATGAAATCGCCATGTTGGCGCAGGCGCTGCAAGCCGCCGGACTCTGAATTTCGCGAAGACTCCCACACAAGAAGCCCATGACCAAAACCCTGATCCGCAACGGCCGCATCGTCACCGCCGTCGACGACTACCGTGCCGACATCCTGCTGGAAGACGGCCAGATCGCCGCCACCGGCAAGCACCTCGACGTCGGGCCTGACACGCAGGTGATCGATGCCGCCGGCCTGCTGGTGCTGCCCGGCGGTGTCGACGTCCACACCCATCTCGACAACACCTTCGGCGACTCGACCACCTGCGACGACTACGAGTCGGGCACGCGCGCCGCAGCCTTCGGCGGCACGACGACGATCATCGACTTCGCCTTCCAGGGCAAGACCGACAGCCCGCTCGATGCCATCGCGCGCGCGCAGGCCAAGGCCGCCATCGGCGCGAGCATCGACTACGGTTTCCACGTGATCCTGACGCACGTCGACGACAAGGTGCTCGGCGACATGAAGCACGCGATTCGCCATGAAGGCGTGAGCAGTTTCAAGATGTTCATGGCCTACCCGGGCACGGTGATGGTCGACGACGCGGCGATCTTTCAGGCGATGCGGCTGGTCGGCGAGCACGGCGGCATGGTCGCGCTGCATGCCGAGAACGGCAACATCATCGAGCTGTTGATCCGCGAGGCGCTGGCGCAAGGCCACACCTCGCCCAGACACCACGCGCTCACGCGGCCGGCCATCATGGAAGGCGAGGCGACGCACCGCGGTATCAAGCTGGCGGAGCTGGCGAACGCGCCGGTGTACTTCGTGCACCTGTCGGCCAAGGAGGCGCTCAAGCACGTGATCGAGGCGCGCGATGCCGGCATTCCGGTGTTCGCGGAAACCTGCCCGCACTATCTTTTCTTCGACGAGTCTGTGTACGACAGTGACGACTTCTCGCTCGCCAAGTACGTGATGACGCCGCCGCTGCGCAACAAGGAGTCGCAAGACGCGCTGTGGACCGCGCTCAAGACCGACGACCTGCAACTCATCTCGACCGATCACTGCCCCTTCTGCATGAAGGAAGGCCACATGGGCCGCGTCAACCAGAAGGAGTTCGGGCGCGACGACTTCTCGAAGATCCCCAATGGCGCGCCCGGCATCGAGACGCGCATGACCGTGATCTACGACGGCGGCGTTCGCACCAAGCGCATCACGCTGAATCGCTTTGTCGAGCTGACGGCCACCGCGCCGGCCAAGCTGTTCGGGCTGTTCCCGCGCAAGGGCACGATCGCGGTGGGCAGCGATGCCGACATCGTGCTGTTCGACCCCGACGCGCAGCAGACCTTGTCGGCGCACACGCATCACAGCAACGTCGACTACAGCCTGTTCGAAGGCCACAAGGTGCACGGCGTGGTGAAGAAAGTGTTCTCGCGCGGCGAACTCATCGTCGACGGCGAGCAGTGGCTCGGTCGACCCGGACGCGGCCAGTTCCAGGTGCGCGGTGAAGTAGGGGGCTACTGAGATGGCACCGATCGTTCCCAAGGTCTCGCAGATGATTCGACCCAACTTCGCGCGCCGTCGTTTGGAGGCCGGCGACACCGTTCTCGGCATGGGTGTGCAGCAGTTCACCGGCGCTGCGGTGGCCGGCCTCGCATTGCGCTGCGGCTTCGACTTTCTGTTCATCGACATCGAGCATTCGCCTGTCGATGCCGCCGCCGCGGCCAACATTTCTGCGGCTGCTTTACCGCTCGGCATCGCGCCGCTGGTGCGTGTGCCCGGCAAGAATTCGCCAGACATCTCGCGGCTGCTCGATGGTGGCGCGCAAGGCATCATCATTCCGCACGTCGACGATGCCGACGAGGCCGCCGCGGCGGTGCGCGCCTGCAAATACCCGCCCTTCGGAATGCGATCGTTCTTCGGCCTGCAGCCGCACTTCGACTACAAGCGCCATCCGGCACCAGACGCTATGGCGGCTGCCAACGCCGAGCTGCTGTGCATCGTGATGCTCGAATCGCCACGCGCTATCGCCAATGCCGACAGCATCGCCGCGGTGCCGGGTGTCGACGTGCTGCTCATCGGCAGCAACGACTTGTCGCTGGAACTGGGCATCCCGGGGCAGCTCCAAGATCCGGCGATCGAGGCCGCCTTCGCAACGGTCATCGCTGCTTGCAAGGCACATGGCAAGCACGCAGGCCTGGCCGGCATCGTCGACCCGACGCTGCTGCGCCGTCACATCGACGCCGGCATGCGCTTCATCCTGACCAGCAACGACATCGACCTGCTGCTGGCCGCAGGCGAGGCGCGGGTGGCCTCGCTGCGATCCTGACGCCGCCGATTACACCGGACCGGTGCCGCGGATCGCGATGACCTTTTCCGGCAGCTTGGTCATGCCGTACTGGTCGAGCACGCGGTCGTAGGTGCCGTCCTTGATCATGTCGTTGAAGGCCTTGACGACGGCATCGGCCACCACCTTCGAGCGAAAGCTCATCATGGTCGGCGAGGCACCCTGGGCCGGCAACAACATCGTGACCTGACCGGCTTTCACGAAAGCACCCCCCGCGTAGTTGGGGAACGCGGCGACGTCGAACTGGCCGGCACGCAAGCCGGCCATGACTTCGCTGGCGGTCGGGAAAGACAGGATCTTGAGCGACTTGCGGCCCTTGGCGACGTTGTCTTTCTCGCGCTCCTTCAACCAGCGCTCCTGGTACGAATCGGCCTCGACGCCGATGCTGAGATCGGTGAGCGCTTCCGACGACGCAATGGTTCGCTTGCTGCCCGGCAGCGCGACGATGTCGATCGCGGCCATCGCATACGGAATGGTCCACATCACCTTGGAGCGTTCTTCGGTGAAGAACATGCCGGTGTTGATCCCGTCGAAACGGGCGGACTTCAGCGCGCCGATCATGGCCGGGAAATCCATCCGGACGGTCTCGGCCTTGAGGCAAAGACGCTTGCCGAGTTCGGCGGCGAGATCGATGTTCATGCCCTTCAATTCGCCTAATGCATCGACGAACTGCAGTGGCGGCAGTGTGGGGTTGGTCGACAGCATGATCTTGCCCTCGGAGACCAGCTCGGTCTTTGGGATGGTGGGGGTGCAGGTCTGTGCGGAAACGACCATGCCGGAGAGCGGACCGGCGAGCACGGCGATGGCGATGACGCTGCGCAGAAGGGCGAATTTCATGATGATTCCTGGATTGACGAAGAGACCTGCGCAACGAGCGTCGCGGCTGGAAAATTAAAAGAATAGCGAGTGCGAAGGAGTGCGTTCAATTCAGTTGAAGGGGCGGACTATAGGCCGCCGATATACGTCGTGATGGTGCGTACGGCGCACCGAAATCGACCGCTATCATGGTGTGACTCGATGCTCTGTCGGGTCTGAATCCATCGCCATGTCCGACCCTCAATTTCGTTCGCTCATCAACCTTCGTCAGCTCGAAGTGCTCCGCGCGGTCATGCGCTACCGGACCACCATCGGCGCCGCTGAAGAGCTCGGCATGTCGCAGCCGGCGGTGAGCAACGCCATCAAGCTGACAGAGAGCAAGCTCGGCATCGCGCTGTTCGACCGGGTGAGTAATCGGCTGGTGCCGACGGCCGATGCGCAATTGCTCATGGCCGACGCCGAGCCGCTGTTCCTCGTGCACGAAGCCGTGCAGCGCAAGGCCTGGGATTTGCGCACCGGGCGCGCCGGCGTGTTGCGCATCCACACAACGTCGGAGCTTTCGCAGTACCTCATTCCGCCGGTGCTGGCGCTCTTCATGGCCGCCCGTCCGGACGTGCAGGTGACGATCGAAGCCATGCGGATGGAGCCGTTGCTCGAAGGTGTCGAAAGCGGCAGCGCCGACCTCGGCATCGCGATGAAGCCTCCGGTGCGCCCGAGCCTGACGCGCGAGGTGCTGATCGAGGCCGAGATGGTGTGCATCTCGCCGAAGGACGACGCATTGGCTGGGCTTCCGGTGCTGACGCCTTTCGATTTGCAGGGCCGGCGAATCGTCGGTCCGCCGCCGGTGAGCCCGCTGGGCGCGATGATCGCGCAGGCCTTCGAGCGCTCCGCCCATCACTACCACCCCGACATCGAGGCGCGCTTCGCCAACATCGTGAGCCCTCTGGTCGCCCGCGGACTGGGCATAGGCTTCGTCGACGAAATGACCGCGCACCATTCGAAGGAGGCAGCCTTCGACGTGCATCGCTTCCGGCCGCGCATTGCCATCCCGGTGTGCGGGGTGTTCGTGCGCGACAAGCCCCGTGCAAGGTTGGCGCAGGCGTTCATCACGCATGCGCTGCAGTACATGCAGAGCCGCATCGCGCGCAGCGAGAACGACGACTCGACGCCCTAGCCACAACGCGCCTCCGTTGCGGCTCCACGTGCCGCGCCCCTGCAGCCGATCAGGCAGCGGCAGGGCTGCGTAGAGCCGGAGTCCTGTCCTGGGTCGGCGCATAACCGCGGCCGTAGTGCCGCTCCAGGCGCCGCTGCACCACGTCCCATAGCGAGGTGAGCACCAGGTAGAAAACGGCCGCTACGCAATAGAGCTCCAGCACCTCGAACTTCGCCTGCATCAGCACCTGAGCGCGGCGCATCAGTTCTTCCATCGAGATCACGGACGCGAGCGAGGTGGCCTTCAGCAACCCGTTCACCGAATTGCCCAGCGGCGGAATGATGATGCGGATCACTTGCGGCAGCGTCACGAGCCGCAGCGTCGCAACCTTGGACAGGCTCAGGGCCTTGGCCGCCTCGATCTGCCCCTTGGCAACGGCCGAAAATCCAGCCCGGATGGTCTCCGACAAATAGGCCGCTTCGTTGAGACTCAGCGCGAGCACGGCGGAGGTCAGTACGTCGAAGCGCAAGCCCAGTTGCGGCAGGCCGGTGTAGATGATCACGATCTGCACCAGCAGCGGCGTGCCGCGGAAGATCCAGATGTAGAACTTGGCCGGACCGCGCAGGAACGCGCGATCGGACATGCTCGCCAGCGCCAGTGGCAGCGCCAGGGCCAGACCGATGATGATCGTGGTGATCGTGAGCCCGATCGTGATCGCCACGCCGCCCAACAGGTACGGGTTGATCAGGTAGGACAGGAAAGCATCGACGTTGAACTCGGACCGGTCTTTCTGTTTGCCTCGCGCTGCGAGCCGATTACTTCGGCGCCGGGCCGGGCCCGCGGATCGCGAAGTTCGTCGTGTCCTTCAAGCGCGTCATCCTGAACTTGTCGAACAGCTTGTCGTAGGTGCCCTCGGCCTTCAGTTCGTTCAGCGCGGCAGCGGCTCCAAGGGCCGTTGTCTTGTCGCGGTAGGTGACGGTGATGTCGGTGCCGTTGATGCCGCTGAGCCATACCTTGGCAATGCCGCGCTCGGCAAAGGTGGTTGCGGTTTCGTCGATGTTGATGCCGGCCTCTAGCTGGCCGGCGCGCAGCGCCGCCGTGGTTTCGGAGGCGGTCGCGAAGGTGCGGAAGTCGATCGTCTTCAGGCCGCGAGCGACCATGTCGGCATTGAATTCCCGGGACTTGCGCTCCTGGTAGGTGCCGGTTTCGATACCGACCACATGACCTGCCAGATCGTCGAACTTGGTGATTTTGAACGGGCTCGTCGGCACCGTGTAGACGCTCATCGCCTGCTGGCCGTAGGGAATCATGAACATCAGCTTGGAACGCTCTTCGGTCCAGAACATGCCCGTGTTGATCATGTCGAAGCGGCCGGCCTGAAGGGCGGGAATCATCGGCGGCATGTCCATCCGCATGAAGACGGGCTCGAGGCACAGCTTGGCAGCGATGGCCTTTCCGAGCTCGACGTTGAGGCCCTGCAACTCGCCTTTTTCGTCGACGAACTGTTGCGGTGGCAGGGTCGGGTTGATGGACATCTGCAACTTGCCGGCAGACACCAGATGCTCGGCGCTGATCTTGGGGGTACAGGGCTGCGCCATCGCCGAAGCGCAGAACACGGCGCCGATGAAGAGCGCAAGAACGGGATTCGGTATGTGCATGGTGTGCTTTCGTAAGACGAAGATTGAAGAGAAGAAAAAGGAACCTGGAGACACTCAGAGTCAGACCGACGGGCTGCATGCCAGCAGTGCGCTGTGCAGTGCCTCGATGACGCATTCGTCGCGCTGGTTCAGCAAGCGCAGCGACTCGGTCACGATGCCGCGGCCGGAACGCGAAGACGCACGCTTCTCGGTAAATACGAAGCTCACGCGGACCACGTCGCCTGCAACGACAGGTTGCAAGAAGCGCACCCGATCCCAGCCCAGCGAGGCGATGGAGCTGTTCTTGTAGAGCCCGAGTTCGGTTTTGAGGCCTTCCATCAGCGCCAAGCCATACAGGCCATGAGCGATCACGCCGCCGAAACCGCGCGAGGCGGCATAGGCGGCGTCGGTGTGCAGCGGATGATGGTCGCGCGTCAGGTCGCAGAAGCTGGCGACGTCGGCTGCCGAAACCGCGTGCGTTCCGCTTGTGAAACGGTCCCCGACGATCACATCGTCGAAGTAGATGTCGCGCGTTTCGCTCATCCCTCGGGCACCTCGATGTGGCGCGGCGCCTGCGCTACGAATGCGTCGCGCATGCCCATCGGACCGACGCGGAAAATACGCGCGTCCATGGTCTTGAGCGATTCGCTGATGCGCACCGCAAAGCCGATCTGGTCGAGCACGTCTTCCTGCAGCCGCACGCCCGGAGCGATCTCGGTCAGCACGAGGCCAGCCGGCTCCATTTCGAACACGGCGCGGTCGGTGATGAAGGTCACGTGCTGTCCGCGCTCGCGAGCCAGGCGACCCGAGAAGCTGATCTGGTCGACCTCTGGGACGAACTTTTTGAACTTGCCGTCGCGGCGGATGGAGAGCGCGTTGTCGACCACGCCGATATCGAAGTCGCCACCGGTCAGCGAGCCGTTGAACACCAGCCGCTTCGTGTTCTGCGTGATGTTGATGAAGCCGCCGGCGCCGTCATAGCGCTTGCCGAAGCGGGTGACGTTGACGTTGCCGTGCCTGTCGACCTGTGCAAACGACAGGAAGGCGCAACTCAGGCCGCCGCCGTCGTAGAAGTCGAACTGATACGACTGGTCGAGGATGACCCGCGGGTTGACCGAAGTGCCGAACTCGCGTGCATGGCCCGGCACGCCACCGACCGCACCCGACTCGACGGTGAGCGTGATCATCTCGTCGATGCCTTCCTCGGCCGCGACATTGGGGATCATGGCCGAGAGGCCGACGCCGAGGTTCACCACGTCGCGCGGGCGCAGCTCGAAGGCCGCTCTGCGCGCCACCACGCGGCGCGCGTCAAGCGGGTCGGGCGCGATGCTCGAACTTGGAACGATGGTCTCGCCGCAGCGCGCCGGATCGAACTGGGTCGCGTAGGTTTGCATCTGATCGGGCTGCACCACGAAGTGGTCGATCAGGAAGCCGGGGATCTTCACCATGTGCGGATGCAGCGTGCCGCGCTTGACGACACGCTTGACCTGGCAGATCACGGTGCCGCCGGCGTTGTGCACGGCCTGCGCCATCGACAGGTCTTCTCGCGCGGTGGCTTCATGTTCCATGCTGACGTAGCCGTCTTCATCCGCCGAGGTGCCGCGGATCAGCGCGACCGAAGGTACGCCGGGTGCGCGGTAGAAAAGATAGTCCTTGCCGCCGATGGCGACGAGTTCGACCAGCTTTTCAGTCGTGCGCGCGTTCATGCGGCCGCCTTCCTGGCGCGGGTCCATGTAGGTTTCCAGGCCAACGTGCGTGAGCACGCCGGGCTGGCGGCCGGCCATCGCTCGGCACAGGTGCGTCATCACGCCCTGCGGGAAGTTGTAGGCCTCCAGTTCCTGGTCGAGCACCAGCTTCATGAAGGGCAACTGCATGCCGAAGTTGCCGCCGATCACGCGCCGGACGAGTCCCTTGTGCGCGAAACGGCACATGCCTTTTTCTGTCAGCGCACCGACGCCGGTGATGTGGAAGAGGGTGATGCCGTGCGGCCCGTCGCCGGACAGGAAGCGGCGTTCGATGGCTTCGAACACTGCCTCGGGTACGCCCGAACCGCCGTTGCCGCCAGCCAGCACCATGTCGCCGTCTTTCAACAGCGCAGCGGCTTCGTCGGGGGTGATGCAATGGATCATGGTCGCGGCCCCTTCAGGCCAGTTCTTTCTCGACCTGCTTGGCGATGATCAGACGCTGGATCTGGTTGGTGCCTTCGTAGATCTGCGCCAGTCGCACGTCACGGAAGATGCGCTCGATCCGGTACTCGCGCGAGTAGCCGTTGCCGCCATGCACCTGCAAGGCGTTCGACACATGCTTCATGGCCATGTCGGTGGTGAAGAGCTTGGCGTGCGCCGCTTCCTTTGCGTAGGGCAGGCCGGCGTCGAACACACGCGACGCGTAGTGGATGAGCAGTCGCGCGGCGGCGATGTCGGTCGACATGTCGGCCACCATGAACTGAATGGCCTGGAAGTTCATGATCGGCTCGCCGAACTGCTTGCGCGTGGTGGCGTAGGCCACCGCGTCTTCCATCGCGGCCTGCGCCATGCCCAGCGCCATCGACGACATCAGGAGGCGACTGAAGTTGAAGTTGCCCATGGCCGTCTTGAAGGCCTGGTTCTCGGCGCCGATGAGCGCGGTCTTGGGCACATGCACGTCCTGCAGCACGATCTGGCAATCCTCCAGGCCGTGCATGCCCAGCAGTTCCTCGTTCTTGCCGCGGCTCACGCCCGGTGACGACGCATCGACCAGAAAGCAGCTGATCGAACGGTGGCCGGCTTCCTTGCCGGTGCGCGCGAAGACCATGATGCGGTCGGCCACGCCACCGAGGGTGACCCAGGCCTTGGTGCCGTTGAGAACATAGCCGTCGTCGGTCACCCGGGCGGTGGTCTGGATGCTCGCGGCATCGGAGCCGAAGTCGGGTTCGGTCATGGCGGTGGCGAACACGATCGATCCATCGAGGATGCCGGGGATCAGCGCCTTCTGGCTCTCGTTGCCGTGATGGTGAAGAAACAGCGCTGCTTCTACGGGGATGGCGAAAGCATTGCCGATGGCGGCCGAGCAGCGCGCGATTTCCTCCATCACGAGGCAAAGGCTGACCGTGTCCAACCCCGAGCCGCCCGACGATTCCGGCAGGCTGATGCCGAACAGGCCCAGGCCAGCCATGCCGCGATAGAGCGTGCGGTCGAAGGTGTCTTCGCGGTCGATCGCGGCGGCGCGCGGCAGAACCTCGGCCTCGGCGAAACGGCGCGCGGTATCGCGCACCGACATCTGGTCTTCGTTATAAAAATGATTCATGGCGCAGCAGATGTTTTGGCGCTTTCGGAAACCTCGTCGCTCGCAAGGTGGCCTTCGTGCGCCACCTCGTCGCGCTCGCGGTCCATGAAATAGATGGCGACGTTGTGGGCCGCCGTGTCGAAGCACGCGGCGATGGCCGGCGTCATGGATTCGGCAACGGCGCGGCGCTGGTCGGCGCTGCGGCGATACGCATGCACCTTCACGAAGACGCGGCTGTCGCTCGCGGGCAGGCCGAACTGACCGGCGTGCGCGTAGTCGCCGTGGGCGATCGGTACGAAATAGATCGTCACCGTCGAGGGCGCGACATCGAAACCGCGGACGATGCCCTCGGTGACGGCCTCGACCACTTTGCGCTTTCCGGTGTCGGCGGCGCGTGGCGCCAGAACTTCTACATAGGGCATGGGTTGCTTCAGGGATGCTTCAGGTCGTGCTCGAGGTGTTGGGCAGTGCGCTGCACGAAGCACGTTCGACGAGCCGCGAGCCGATGCGGTATTCGCGGCCACTGTTGGCCACGCCGCCGAGGCGGGACATAAGACGGTCGACCGCGAGGTTGGCCATGTCGGCGGCACCGCTGTCGACCACGCTGATGGCGGGGCGATGCCACTGAAACCAGGGCGAGTCTTCGTAGAACAGCAAAGACAGATCCAGTGAAATGGCGAGGCCGCGCTCCGAGATCACGCGCAGCACGCCGACTGACGACTCGTGGTTCGCCACGAACAGGGCCGTTGGCGGCGCTGGAAGCGACAGCATCGCGTTCGCGCCCGCCACGCCGGTCTCGGGGACGTAGCGACCGCGGTGGATGAGGGTCGGATCGATGGGCAGGCCCGCTTCCTGCATGGCCCGGGTATAGCCCGCGAGCCGTTCCTTGCCCGAAGTCGTATCACCAGGCCCCACGATCAAACCGATGCGCCGATGTCCCAGACCCAGCAGGTGTTGTGTGCCGGCGTACGCGCCATCCATGTCGGCGGCCAGGATGGATTCGAGCGACGCACCGGCCACACGCCGCACGGCGCAGATGACCGGAATGTCGGCGTGTTCCATGGCCAGCAGGGCCGCGCCATTGGCGCCGGTCGGCACGGCAATGACGCCGTCGACGTTGTGGTCCACGAGCGTCTTGAAGATCTCGCGTTCCTGCTCGGCATCGTCGTTGCTGATGCTCAGGATGACCTGGTATCCGAGAGTCTGCATGCGGGACTGCACGACCGAGGCCAGCACGCGAAAGGAAGCGTTTTCAAGGTTGTGGACTGTCAGCCCGATGAGGCGCGACTTGCGCGTCCGGAGCGCACGGGCTGCCGTATTGGTGCGATAGCCGAGCGCTGCGGCGACGGCGACCACGTGCCGTTGCGTCGCCTGGTTGGTCAGGTTCGAGCCGGCGAGGGCGCGCGACGCAGTAGCGATGGAAACGCCTGCGGCACGCGCCACATCGCGCAGGGTGACGCTCATGGCTGAAACAAATAAACAGCTAAAAATGAAAACGATTGCATTCTCTTACTGTAAGTCTTGCAGCGCGTACAAGTCAAATTCGGCTCTAGCTATTCCCCTTAAAGTTAGGCAAGTTATTGCAATCGATTCCAGTCATGTTGCATACTGCCGGCACCTTACCTACAGGGTTTCATAGGGCTTCATGACATTCCCGGTTTCCGGCGTGGGCGGCATCTGGCCCGCCACGCTTACCCCCTTTGCGCCCGGCGGCGCCATCGACGACGTCGCGCTTGCGGCCCATGTGCATGAAGTGGCGTCCACCGCCGGCGTGCGCGCCGTGGTGGTCAATGGCCACGCTGGCGAAGCTTCGTCGCTCAACCGGCTGGAGCGCGCGCATGTGCTGGACGTGGCCGTGCGGGCCGCCGGCCGGATACCTGTGGTCGCGGGCGTCGTGGCGGAAGACACGCGCGATGCCTGCGCGCTGGCGGTCGACGCGGCGGAGGCGGGCGCCTCGGCACTGCTGCTCTTTCCACCGATGCTGTTTGGAGGCGGTTCGGCCCTGCGTCCCGAGATGGCGCTGCGCTTCGTCAAGGACGTAGCCGGGGCCACGCGATTGCCCATCGTGCTGTTTCAGTTGTCGCGTTCTTCGGGCCTCGCTTTTTCCACCGGCCTGCTGGTGCGTTTGTGCAGCGAAGTGCCCGATATCGTCGCCATCAAGGACGGTACCGACGTGCCCGAACTGTATGAAGACAACCTGCGCGCCATCCGCCGCCTCGACCGTCCGGTCACGATGCTGACGACCAACAACAGCTGGCTTTTCGCCTCGCTCACCTATGGTGCCGACGGCATCCTGTCGGGCATCGGCAGCGTTGCCGCGCCGTTGCTGGTCGAACTGCACGAGGCCGTCGCGGCCGGCCGGCTCGACGCCGCCCGAGCCGTGAACGATCGGCTGGTGCCGCTGTGCCGCGCCTTCTATCGCGCACCGTACCTCGACAGCCACAACCGCATGAAGACCGCGCTGCACATGCTCGGACGGCTGCCGCATCCCGATCCGCGCCTGCCACTGCTGCCGCTCGCCGACGATGACAAGACTCGCATCCGCGCCGCGCTGGTCGCGTCCGGACTGCTCGACAACAAATGTTGAGGACGACCGAAAAATGAACCACTTTCGCGGTACTTACACCATCATGGTGACGCCCTTCGATGCGGCGGGCGAGGTCGACGTTTCAGCGCTGGAGCGCTATGTCGACTGGCAGATCGAATCGGGCATCCACGGGTTGATCCCGTTGGGCTCGACCGGCGAGTTCCTGTCGATGACCGACGACGAGATCGAACTCGTCGCCAGGACCGTGATCGACCGCGCAGCCGGTCGCGTGCCGGTGATCATCGGTACCACTGCCGAAGACACCCGCGTGGCTGCGCGCAAGAGCCGCATGGCCGAGTCGCTCGGCGCGGACGGCGTGATGGTGCTGCCGCCGTTCTATTCCACGCCGACCGACGACGAGATTTACCAGCACTACAAAAGCATTTCGGACGCCATCGGCATCCCCATCATGGTCTACAACAATCCGGCCGTGACCAATGTCGACCTGAAGCCGCCACTGGTCGCGCGGCTCTCGCAGATCGACAACTGCCGCTACATCAAGGAGTCGACGCTCGAGGTCACCCGCGTGCGCGACATCATGCGGCTGTCGGACGGCCGCATGGCCGTGTTCGGCGGGATCATGGGCTTCGAGTCGTACGTCGAAGGCGCGGTGGGCTGGGCGGCCGTGCCGTCGAACGGAGCACCGGCCGAGATGGCCCGGCTCTACGATCTGGTGATGGCCGGCAAGCTCGCCGAGGCACGCGCACTGTCCTTCAAGTATTTTCCGATGATCGATTTCGTCGCCGGCCAGCAATACGTGGCCGGCACCAAGGCGCTGCTCACGGCCATGGGCCTGCCGGTCGGTGGACCCCGCCCACCGCGGCTGCCGATGGGCCCCGAAGGCATTGCCGCCGCCCGCCGAATCGTCGACGAACTTGGCCTGCACATAGAGCCTTCAACTTCCGGAGTCCGCGCATGAACACGCTTGCAGAAATCCAGCCGCAAAACGCTGCCAACGACTTGGTCATCCGCATGGTCAACGTGCAGAAGTGGTTCGGCGAATTCCAGGTGCTGCGCGATATCAATCTCGAAGTGCGACGCGGCGAGCGCATCGTGATCTGCGGCCCGTCGGGTTCCGGCAAGTCGACGCTGTTGCGCTGCATCAACCGGCTCGAGGAACATCAGCAGGGCAACATCGTCGTCAACCGCGTCGAACTCACCAACGACATGCGACGCATCGACGCGGTGCGTCGCGAGGTCGGCATGGTGTTCCAGCACTTCAACCTGTTCCCGCACCTGACCATCCTCGAGAACTGCACGCTCGCGCCTATCCGGAGCAAGAAGTACGCGCCCAGGGAAGCGAAGGAAGTCGCGATGGCGTACCTCACCAAAGTGAAGATCCCCGACCAGGCGAACAAGTACCCATCACAGCTTTCTGGCGGCCAGCAGCAGCGCGTGGCGATCGCCCGTGCCCTGTGCATGAGCCCAAAAGTCATGCTGTTCGACGAGCCGACCTCTGCGCTCGACCCGGAGATGGTCAAGGAGGTGCTCGACACGATGGTCTCGCTGGCGGAGGACGGCATGACGATGCTGTCGGTCACCCACGAGATGGGCTTCGCGCGCCAGGTCGCCAACCGCGTGATCTTCATGGACCAGGGCACCATCCTCGAGGAGGGCGCGCCGGCAGACTTCTTCGGCAATCCGCAGCATGAGCGCACGCGGCTTTTTCTGAGCCAGTTGCTGCACTGACCAACAGGCTGCGAAGGCGGAAGATACGGACGCAGGCTGACGTCCGTATCAAACCAACCGCTTGATCGCCTTCGTCCGCCACACCGCCCGGTAGTAAGTCGTTTGCAGAATCAACATCGCCACGAACGCAGCCGGGTAAGCCACCCACACCCCGTTCAGCCCGATGCGATGGCTCACGACCCACGCCACTGGCACCTCGACACCGACGATGCACACGATGGAGATCAGCGTCGGCACAAGCACCGAGCCGCTGGCCCGCATGATCCCGGACAGCGCCGACGCCATGCCGAAGATGACAAGGCTCCAAAGCATGATGTGCAGCAGTGATTGAGCGATGTCGATCACCGGCGCGCTGGTGATGAACAAGGCCATCAGGTGACGCGAGAACAGATAGCCCAGCAGCACCAGGCCACCGGTCAGGCACAGGTTCATGACCAGCGCCGTCCGCGCGATGGCGCCGAGCCTGTCGGCACGACCCGCACCAATGGCCTGGGCTCCCAGGATCGATGCGGTGATCGCGATCGAGATGGCCGGGAACTGCACGTACGCCACCACCTGATTGACCGCACCATACGCCGCCGTTGCGCTCGACCCGTAGCTGTTGACCATCGACAGCAGCGCGATCTCGGCCAGCGCGATCACGATGGTCTGGACACCTGTCGGCACGCCGATCTTGAGCACGGCCTTGAGCAGTTTCGGGTTGATTCGAAGGTGCCGCATGAAGTCCGCGTCGGGCGCCAGCGGGCTCTTGCGGTGGCGCAGCCGCCAGCCTAGCCACAGCGTCGCGACGACGAAAGCCACCGCGGTGGCCCAGGCGCCACTCGCCACACCGAGTTGCGGCAAGCCGCCCCAGCCGCGAATCAGCGCGGGCGTGACGAGGAGGCCGGTCAACGTCGAAATGAACAGCGTCATCAACGGCGTGACGGTGTCACCGACGCCACGCAGCATTGCCGTCGACAGGAGGAACACGAAGAGCCCCGGCATCGCAATCAACATGATGCGGGCGTAGCGCGTCGAGTCCGCAAGCACGTCGGCCGGCGTGCCGAGCACGGCCAGCATCGGCGTCGTGAAAACGCCGCCGAACAGCGCGACCAACAGGCCCATCAGCACGCCGACTGTGAGCGTCGTGCCAGCCACGGCCTTGACCTTGTCGACGTCGCCCGCGCCCCATGCCTGGCCGATGAGCACCGACGCGCCGGCGCCCAGCCCGATGACGAAGGCGATGAAAAAGAACATCACCGGAAAGAAGCTCGACACCGCCGCCAGCGCGCCGACGCCGAGCATCTGGCCGACGTAGATGTTGTTGAGCGTGCCCGACAGCGACTGCAGGATGTTGCTGAGCAACATCGGCGCGAGGAAGAAAAGAAAGGTCTTCCACAACGGACGTGCCGAGCGCCCGGCGGGACCGGTCAGGTCGGATGTCGCGACGCGTGGCGCCTTCTGGTCTGAAAACATGCGGAGGATTCTGCCCGCTCGCATGACCCGTTCGCAGGCTTTGGGCAGAATCGCCGCATGACTGAACTTCCCGGAGTGACGGTGTGCGATGGCTGCGACGCGGTCTATCGGCACGCGACCCTGCGACCCCGTGAGGTGGCGCGCTGCCAGCGCTGCGGCACCGAACTCGCACGCAATGCCGGCGAGCAAAAGCGCCGCATCCTTCCGCTCACGGTGGCGAGCCTGATCCTGTTCGCGATCGCCAACCTGTTTCCCATCGTCGAGATCGAATTGCAGGGTCGCCGCAGCCAGACCACGTTGTTCGGTGCGGTGGTCGCGCTGACCGGGGAGGGCATGTCGCCGGTGGCGCTGCTGGTGCTGGCGACAACCTTGCTGTTCCCCCTCATGCAGCTGCTGATTCTTTTCTATCTGCTGGTGCCGCTCACGCGCGGCGCACGGCCACCGGGCTTCGCGCTGCTGGTGCGCGTGCTCCAGTCGCTCCGCCCGTGGGGAATGATCGAAGTTTTTCTGCTGGGCGTGCTGGTCGCCATCGTCAAGCTGTCGGGCATGGCGACGGTGGTGGCAGGCCCGGCACTGTGGGCTTTTGTCGGGCTCACGGTGCTGCTGACCTCGGTGGTGTCGTTCGATCCGCGGGCGTTCTGGGAGATGGCGTTCACGAATCCGTCGACCGAGCTTCCATCGGAGCCAGCATCTTGAAAGTGCCAAATTCGCTCAGCGCTTTCGGCACACGGGTGGCCGGGCTGGCCGGCAACGCATCGACGCACACTTGCGTCGACGAAGGCAGCGGCACGCTGGCCACCGCGGCCGAGCTCGGGCTGCGCGAATGCCATCACTGCGCCACCGTGTGGCAGCAGGCTCACGACGGCGAGCCGTGCGGTCGCTGCGGTACGCGCTTGCGCACACGCAAGCCCGACAGCATCCGCCGCACCTGGGCCTTGTTGATCGCCGCGGCCGTGATGTACGTTCCGGCAAACCTGCTTCCGGTGATGATCACGACCAGCCTGTTCGGCACGCAGCAAGACACCATCCTGAGCGGCATCATCTTTTTCTGGGTGTCGGGCTCCTACGGGCTAGCAGCGCTGATCTTTACGGCCAGCTTTCTGGTGCCGCTGTTCAAATTGGCGGCATTGTTTGTGTTGACGGTGATGGCGCAACGGCAAAGCGACTGGCGCCAGCTCGAGCGGGCCAAGCTCTATCACGTACTCGAAATCATCGGCCGATGGTCCATGCTGGACGTCTTCGTGGTGTCGCTGCTGGCAGGGCTCGTGCGCATTCAGGGCTTTGCCGAAGTCACGGCGGGCGTCGGGATCGGCGCCTTCGCCGCGGTGGTGGTGCTCACCATGCTGGCGTCCATCAGCTTCGATCCGCGGCTGATATGGGACAGCGACAGAAAATCAGATGAATCGAAAACCGGATCGAATAAGCGAGTGCAATGAATGAGTGAAGAGCGAAACGCGGAGCCCGTGCCGGCGCCCGCGCCGAAGCAGTCAGGTATTCCCGACGTACCCGCGCCGCGCGTGGTGCGTCGCCGCGATTGGATACCGTCGCTGATCTGGTTGATTCCGATCGTCGCGGCGCTGGTCGGCATCACGCTGGTGGCCCGCATCCTTTGGGAACGCGGACCGGAAGTGGTGCTGACTTTCAAGACCGCGGACGGCCTCGAAGCCGGCAAGACCGCCGTTAAATACAAGGACGTGCAGATCGGCATGGTCGAGCGCATCCGGCTGGCGCGCGATCGCTCGCACGTTCGCGTGCTGGTGCAGCTCAACAAGGATGCCGATGGCTTCACGGCCGAGGACACTCGCTACTGGGTGGTGAGGCCGCGGCTAGATACGTCCGGCATTTCCGGCCTGGGCACCTTGTTGTCGGGCGCCTATATCGGCGCCGACGCCGGAGTGTCTAAAGAAAGCAGCGGCGAGTTCGCCGGACTCGAGGCGCCCCCGATCATCACGCGCGATACCAACGGCACGCAGTACCAGCTGCGCTCGCGCGACATCGGCTCGCTCGACATCGGGTCGCCGGTCTATTTCCGGCGCGTCAAGGTCGGGCAGATCGCGTCGTTCGACCTCGATGGCGATGGCCGCGGCGTCACGCTGCGGGTCTTCATCAACACGCCTTACGACAAGTTCATCGGCGTCAACACACGCTTCTGGCACGCCAGCGGCATCGATGCTCAGCTGAGTGCCGGCGGTTTCACGCTGCGAACCCAGTCACTCACGACCATCCTGCTGGGCGGCATCGCTTTTCAGGCACCGGATGATGCGCAGGGGCCTGTCGCCAAGGGCGAAACGACCTTCGCGCTGGCCGAAGACGAGCAGACTGCCATGAAGGAACCCGACGGCCCGTCGCAGAACCTGCTGATGTACTTCAACCAGTCGGTGCGTGGTTTGTCGCCGGGCGCGCCGGTCGACTTTCGCGGCATCACGATCGGCGAGGTCAAGTCGTTGGGCGTGCAATTCGATCGCAGCGAGCGTGCGTTCCTGATGCCGGTACTGGTCACGGTGTACCCCGACCGGCTACGGCGTGTCGATGGCGCACGAGACATGCCCGACCAGCAGGCCGAGCGCAGAGAGCGTGTCTCCGCGCTGATCGCGCGCGGCCTGCGCGCCCAACTGCGCACCGGCAACCTGCTCACAGGGCAGGTCTATGTAGCTCTCGACTTTTTTCCGAAGGAGAAGCCGGTCAAGGTCGACATGACCAGGAACCCGATCGAGGTGCCGACGGTTGCCAACAGCCTGGACGAGATCCAGACCCAGGTGCAGGAGATCGCGACCAAGCTCAACAAGATTCCGTACCAGGAAATCTCGGGTGATCTGCGCAAGACCCTGGCCACGCTCGACACCACGTTGAAGAGTGCCGAGACCACGGTGACCCGCATCAACAACGACGTGACGCCCGAGATCACCGCGGCCATGAAGGACGCGCGCAAGACGCTGAACACCGCCGAGCGCACGCTCGCAGACGACTCGCCGCTGCAGCAGGACGTGCGGCAAACGCTGCGTGAACTGACGCGTGCCGCAGGTTCGATCCGCGTATTGACGGACTACCTCGAACGCCACCCCGAGTCGCTGTTGCGCGGCAAACCGGACGACAAGAAATGAAGTTGCTTTTGAGTTCAGCGGTGTTCGCCACGCTGGCCGCCCTGGTCGTGGCCGGCTGTGCAGGCCAGCCGACGATGTACTACACACTGGCCAACCCGGCGAGCACTGCGGCCACTGCGAAAGCTGCGGATGCGAACAACGCGTTCCCGGTCAGTAATGGCGCTGCGCCGCTCTACATCGAACTCGCACCACTCTCGATGCCGGAGAGTCTCGCGCGGCCGCAGATGGTCGTGCGGCAGAACGGTGACCGCAGCGCGCAGGTCAATGTGCTCGAGCAGCATCGTTGGGCGTCGTCTTTCGAGGACGAGCTGCGCGATGCGCTGTCGAGTGGCGTGGCCAGTCGCCTCGGTGCTTTCGATGCAAGCAAGGGTGGGCGCCAGACGTCGCAGCCGGTTTACCGCATCGCGATTCAGGTTCGCCGCTTCGACGCCATCGAAGGAACGCGTGTCGACGGCAGCTTTAGCTGGACCGTGAAGCGCTCCGATGAAACCGTGCCCACCGCTTGCAGCTTCGACACGAGCGAGCCGGTCGGTGCAGGCATCGACGCCGTGGCGCAGGGGGCGCAGCGCGTGACGGCGACGGCCGCCTCTGCGATTGCGCGAAGCGTGACCGCGGCCGAGGTCAAGCCGGGCGGCGCCTGCGGCTGACCGTCGGCGACCGTGACGCAAAGCTCAATCGGCGCGAATGCGGCCCTCGACCAGGCGATGCAATGCGTCGCACAAAAAGCTTTCCGGCTTTTCGAACCCCTCGATCGCGGTGAAATGATCGGCGTTGGTAAGCGGCAGCAGTTCGGCGTAGTTGTTCTTGTCCAGCCACGCGCGATGCATTTGAGTGGATTGCTTTTCGAACGAGGGCTGCTCTAGCGTGCCCCAACTGAGGACTAGGGGCGTGCGGGACGGGCGCACCTGATGCCGTGGCGAGTTGCGGGCCACGAGCCCTTCGTCAAGCTGAATCGCTGGCTGTAAATAGCTATAGCGCAATGGAGCGATGTCGAACAAACCGCTCACGAGAACGGCGCCGGCAAACGGGTCTGCCGGCAGTCCATAGCGCTCCTGCCACGGCGTACAAAGCAGCATCGCACCCAAGTGCCCACCGGCTGAATGGCCACCGATCACAATCCGCTGGGGATCTCCACCATGCTGATCGATATAGCGGATGACCCATATTGCCGCGGCCCGCACCTGCCGCACGATCTCGTCCAGCGTGACGGCAGGGCAGAGCGCGTAGTCGACAAGCACGGTCGTGTAGCCCAAGGCGTGCGGACCGAGCGCCATGTGGCTGAAGTCGCGTGCCGCGTTGGCGCGCCAATAGCCGCCGTGGATATAGAGGAAGACCGGAGCGCCCGGTCGGCGCGCCGGCACGATGTCCAAAGTCTCCGCGAGCGTGGGGCCGTAGGGCACGCCAGCGATATACGGATGGCTGCGACGCGCTGCTTCGCTCTGTTCTGCATAGTGTCGCAATGAAGCGTCGAGATTGACGGCACGCAGGCGCGGGTTGTAGGCCTCGTTGATGGCATCCAGGCTGGGAAAGCCATGGGGCAACGACAGCAGTTCCCCAGATTGCGCAAGCAGGGCGGTCATGGACGCAATGCCTCAGAACGTGGCGGCAATGTATTTCGCCTCCATGTACTCGGAGATGCCGTGGTGCTGCCCGCCCTCCCGGCCGAGACCACTCTGCTTGACGCCGCCAAATGGCGCGGCAGGATCGGAGACCAACCCACGGTTGATGGCGATCATGCCGGCCTCCAATTCCGCGGCAACTCGCATACCGCGTCCCACATCGCGTGTGTACACATAGGAAGCCAGGCCGTACTCGGTATCGTTGGCACGCGCAATGACTTCAGCCTCGGTCTCAAAGCGCGTGATGGGCGCAACCGGGCCGAAGATCTCCTCGTGCGCCATCAGGGCACCGGCCGGAACGTCGGTCAATACGGTTGGCGGATAAAAGAAGCCTTTGCCATCCGGAACCGCGGAGCCGCACACCACCTGGGCGCCGCGCTCTATGGCGTCCTGAACCAGCCGATCGATCTTCTGAACCGCCTTGCGCGTGATCATCGGACCGCATTCGGTGTCTGCATTTGCACCAGGGCCAACTTTCAGGGCGGCCATCCGTTCAGCCAGACCCCGTGCGAACGCGTCGTGGATGCCGGACTGCACATAGATACGGTTGGCGGCCGTGCAGGCCTCGCCCGCATTGCGCATCTTGGCGATCATGGCGCCGTCGAGTGCGGCTCCCAGATCCGCATCATCGAAGACGATGAAAGGCGCGTTGCCACCCAATTCCATCGCGCAAGAGACGACGCTTTTGGCGGCCTCTGCGAGAAGGCTGCGACCCACGCTGGTGGACCCGGTGAACGAGAGCTTGCGCACCCGCGGGTCGGCCAGCATTGCAGCTGTGAAGGGGCCGGGTTCTGACGTGGTGAGAACATTCACCACGCCAAGCGGCACGCCCGCTTCTTCGTACAGCGCGGCAAGGGCATAGGCCGTTAGCGGCGTCTCGCTGGCGGGCTTCAGGATGACCGTGCAGCCCGCCGCGAGGGCTGGCGCGATCTTGCGGGTTGCCATGGCCGCAGGAAAGTTCCACGGCGTAATCAGTACGCAAACGCCGATTGGCACGTAGTCGACGATGATGCGGTTCGCCCCCGACGGCGCCGTGCCGAACTCACCTGTGATGCGTACCGCCTCTTCGCTGTTCCAGCGAAAGAACTCGGCGGCGTAGGCCACTTCCCCGCGCGCATCGCGCAGTGCTTTGCCGTTCTCTGTCGAGATGAGCAGGGCCAGCATCTCTGCGCGCTCGGTCATCAGCGTGTAGCAGCGGCGCAGAATTTCCGAGCGTTCGCGCGGCGGAGTTTTGCGCCAACCCGGTGCCGCTAGGGCAGCCGCCGCCACGGCCGCGGCGGCATCTTCGAGGGTGGCATCCGGCACCGCGGCAATCACGCTCTCTGTGGAGGGGTCGACGACGTCGATGGTCCGCCCACTGCTGGCTGCGCGCCACTGGCCGCCGACGTAGAGGCCGTGCGGAAGCGAGTCGAAGTCAAGCGCCTGCGCGCCAGTTTGTCCAAAGGGAGGGCGTGCGTTCATCGGGTGATTCCTGAAGGTAAGTTCAACGTGCCGCCGCGGCGAGATCGCCGTCGAAAGCCGCCTGGACGAGCTGGTGCATGCCGGCAAGGTCGATGGCGCGCGGGTTGTTCTTGACCAGGCGCTGGATGCCGATGGCTTGCTCGCAAGTCCAGTCGATCTGGTCTGCCGTCAGGCCCAACGCGGCGAGGGTGAGCGTGATGCCGATGGCTGCGAACAGCCGGCTGACTTCGCGGATGGCGGCATCGGCCTGTTCGTCGGTGCTGCCGGTAGGCGCCAGACCCAGTGCCTCGCCCACCTCGGCGAAAGCCGAAGCAGACACGCGACGGTTGTAGCTCATGACGTAGGGCAACATCGTCGCGACGCCCAAGCCGTGTGCAGTATCGGTCAAGGCACCTGCCGGATACTGCACCGCGTGCGCTGCCGCTGTGCCGGCAGTGCCAAAGGCACAACCGGCGGCCAGTGCACCCATCATCACATCGGCGCGGGCTGATTCATCCGAACCATCGGCCACGGCCTTCTCGAGGCTGCGCCCCAGCAGTCGGATCGCGTACAGGGCGAATTGGTCGCTCAGTGCACTCTTGCCGATGAAGACGTTTTGTTGCGCCAGTTCATGGCCGGGCGGCTTGCGGGCCGCGGTGAAGGCCTCAATGGCGTGGGTCATGGCGTCAGCACCGGCGATCGCGGTGAGGCTGGGCGGGCAGGTCATCGTGAGATCGGGGTCGCAAATCGCCGCACTGGGAATCAGGAAGGGGCTGGATACGCCGATCTTCAGCGTGCGCTCCGGATCGCTCACCACCGCGACGGGGGTGACCTCGGAGCCGGTGCCGGCGGTAGTCGGCACCGCGATGATGGGAAGCACCGAGCCGGGTACCTTGAATTCGCCGTAATAGTCCTGCAGTGCGCCGCCATGGGCGAGCAGCAACGACACGCATTTGGCCATGTCCAGGCAACTGCCGCCACCGATGCCGATCACTAGGTCGGGCTGAAAGGACCTGACTTCGTCAGCGCACAGCGCCACGCTGTCACGCGGCACGTCAGGCTGTACACCGTCATGCACCAAGACTTCTATGGAGGCAGCCTTTAGAGCGGCCATCATTTCGCCGAATACGGGTGTCGCGGCGAGGCGCGCATCGGTGCACACCAGCGCGCGCTGGCCCAGTCGGCGGGCGACGGCCGGCAGCGCGTGCCGCTGGCCTTTGCCGAACAGAATTTCTCGAGGCAGTCTCAGTGCGGCAAAGAGTGTCATTTTTGTTGTCCTTCAGGAGTGATTGCGAGGGTGGAAGCATGGGCCTGCAGCTCGAGCGGCTGGATTTTGGTCAAACACAAAAGCCATCCCTATATCGGATCGTATAGGATATAGTATCGTACGATGCAGCCTTTGCGGCCAGTCAAAACATCTACCTAATCAAAGAATTCCGAGTTCCATGACTTCACTCAGACCGGCGGAGATGACGCCTGACAGCACCGCTATCCCACGCGCCGGCAGCTTGGCAGAGGACGTTTATGAAGCGATCTTCGGACAGCTCATGGCGCTGAAGATCGCGCCGGGCTCGCGCATCACGGTGGACAGTCTGGTCAAGGAATTTGACGTCTCTCACACGCCGATTCGCGAGGCGCTGGGCCGTCTCGAAGGGGAGGGTCTGGTGGTCAAGCAGCATCTCGTCGGCTACCGCGCTGCCCCTCAAATTACGCGGCACCGTTTCGACGAGTTGTATGAACTGCGCCTGCAACTGGAGCCGCACGCCGCGGCCAAGGCGGCAGCTGCGATGGACGAGAGGAAGATGTCTGTACTCCGCGAGGCGGCCGGTGGCATGTCTCGTGGTGACACTGCCGACGAACGGCTGCGCTACTCCGCGTTCGCCCGGCAGGACGGCGTGTTCCACGACAGCATCATGGCGTTCGCAGGCAACGAGCTGATCAGAGAGACGCTCGCGTTCCAGCACACCCACTTCCACATCTTTCGTTTGATGTTTCACCGACGCGTCACCGAAGAGGCGCTCGATGAGCATCAGGCATTGCTCGATGCATTTGCCGCGGGTGACCCGCAGGCCGCCGCTGCAGCGATGCGTGCGCACATCGAGCATTCGCGCGACCGTCTCCTGCCAGCGTTCGACTGAAGGCGTGAACATGCTCTTGCAGGACCACGGAATGCAGACATCGTGCGCAACACCGCTTCATCAGGTCGACGCACCAGCCGCCATGCGCCCGTTGTTGCGCGCGGACGCCTTGAGCAAGCAGTATGGTCCAGTCACAGTGCTTTCGGACATCAGGCTCGATATCCGGGCCGGTGAGATTCACGCCGTCATCGGCGAAAACGGCGCCGGAAAGTCGACGCTGATGGGGCTGCTGTCAGGCTACATCAGCCCTAGTGCAGGCACGCTAATACTCGACGGCCAGCCGGTGCACTTCGCTACACCGCACCAGGCGCAACAGGCCGGCATCGTGCTGGTCCACCAGGAAATTCTGCTGGCCGAAGGGCTGACCGTGACGCAAAACCTGTTCCTCGGCCGAGAGCTTGGCCGCATGGGAATGGTGGACGACCGCACGATGCGCCGCATGGCAGCCGAGAAGTTGGCTGAACTCGGTTGCCACGTTTCGCCGAATGCACTGGTGCGCGATGTGCCGCTGGCCGAGCGGCAGCTGATACAGATAGCTCGGGCCTTGCTGGACGAGCACCGGCTGGTGATCTTCGACGAACCGACCGCCGTGCTGACCGGCGACGAAGTCGAACGCCTATTGGCCATCATCTTCAGCCTGAAGGCGCAGGGCATCGCGGTGCTCTACATCAGTCACCGGCTCGATGAAGTGCAGCGCGTCGCCGACAGACTGACGGTGCTGCGCGATGGCCGCATGGTCAGCACGCACCCTGGCCACACGCTGAGCCAGATGGACATGGCGCACCTGATGGTGGGGCGCGAACTGGCCTCGCTGTATCCGCCTCGTGCCTTGCGGTCGACGACCGAGCCGATGCTCGCGGTGCGAAGCGCCTGCGTGCCGGGGTGGGTCAAGGACGTGTCCTTCACGGTCCACAGGGGCGAAGTCCTCGGCTTCGCCGGCATGATCGGCGCGGGGCGTACCGAGTTGTTCGAAGGCATCGTCGGGCTGCGTCCAGCCACGGCGCAGGTGGAGCTGCATGGCAATCCCGTGCATCTTCGGTCGCCGCGCGAGGCTATCGATGCGGGTATCGGCTACCTAACCGAAGACCGCAAAGGCAAGGGCCTGTTGCTGCAGGAGCGGCTGGCGCCCAACCTGACGCTGTCGGCTCTGGGCCGATTCCATCCGGGGCCCTGGCTGCGCAGGCGCGCCGAAGAGCGTGCATTGACACAGAGCATCCAGGACTACGACATCCGGCTCAAGAGCCCACGGGTGCGGGCCGGCCAGCTGTCGGGCGGCAACCAGCAGAAGCTGTTGCTGGCCAAGGTACTTCTGACCGGGCCCTCGGTGGTCATCATCGACGAGCCGACACGCGGCATCGACATTGCCAACAAGGCACAGGTTTACGCCTTCATCCAGCGGCTCGTGGGCGAGGGCAAGGCGTGCATCGTGATCTCGTCGGAGATGCAGGAACTGATCGGCATTTGCGACCGCATCCTGGTGATGCGCCAGGGCCGAATCAACGGAGAGGTTTCCGGCGAACAGATGACCGAAAAAAACATTGCATTGCTGGCGACCAGCGACGTCCAGGTCCACCAGGAGAGCCGTACATGAGCGCCATTCCACACGTTCCCCCAACTGTCGCGAGCGCTCGCGAACGAGAGTTCGCGATCAGCTGGACCGACGCAGGACCCTTCCTCGCACTCGGTGCGCTGTTGATGATTGGCTATCTGGTCAATCCCGATTTTTTGTCTGCCACCAATCTGAGCAACGTGGTTGCGCGCAGTGCCTTCATCGCCATCATCGCGGTCGGCGCTACCTTCGTGATCTCTTCGGGCGGACTGGACCTGTCCGTCGGCTCGATGGCCGCTTTCATCACCGGCGTCATGATCATGTTCATGAACGGGTTGGCGTCCGGTTACGGCGGATGGGCCATCCCCCTGGGCATGGGCGTGGCCCTGCTGGTCGGTCTGGTCTGCGGCCTCGTGAACGGACTGATCGTCACCGTCGGCAAGATCGAGGCCTTCATCGCCACGCTGGGCACGATGGGCATCTTTCGCGCTCTCATCACCTACCTGTCGGACGGCGGCACCATTCCGATCGACCGCTCGCTGCGCGACATCTACCGGCCCGTCTACTTCGGCACGGTTGCGGGGGTACCGATCCCCATCCTGATCGCGCTCGCGGTTGCGGCGGCAGGCGCCTTCATCCTCTACAAGACGAAGTACGGCCGGCGCTGTGCCGCTGTGGGCGCGAACGAGGACGTGGCCCGTTACTCGGGCATTTCTATCGTGAAGACACGCACCATCGCTTTCATGATCCAGGGCGCCTGTGTCGCGATTGCGGCCATGTGCTACGTGCCGCGTCTGGGCGCCGCTACCCCGACCACCGGACTTTTGTGGGAGCTCCAGGTGATCACCGCGGTGGTCATCGGCGGCACCGTACTGCGCGGCGGTACCGGGCGTATCTGGGGCACGTTGGCCGGCGCGGTCGTGCTAGAGCTAATCGCCAACCTGATGGTGCTTTCCGACCTGGTCTCCGAGTACCTCGTCGGTGCCGTGCAGGGCGCAATCATCATCATCGCGATGCTGATCCAGCGATTCTCCAAATCGAAATAGCCTCGTTCGGACCCCACGAGGCAGCGGTGTGGGGGTCCATGCAGTTTTCAAATCTACATAAGTACGGAGACAAACATGTTCAAGACAAAGTGGATCGCGGGCTTGGCGCTGGGTGCGCTGTTGGCGGCGGGCGGAGCGCATGCACAGAAGAAGACGGTGGCGGTGTCGATTCCGGCGGCGGACCATGGCTGGACGGCCGGCGTTGTTTACCACGCGCAAGCTGCAGCCAAGGAAATCAACAAAGCCTTTCCGGGCATCGACGTCGTGGTGAAGACCTCTCCCTCGGCTTCGGCTCAAGTCAGCGCACTGGAGGATCTGTCGGCCAGTCGCAACCTTGCGGCCCTGGTCATCCTGCCTTTCAGTTCAGAAGAACTCTCCGGCCCGGTGAAGTCGGTCAAGGGCAAGGGCGCGTTCATCACCGTCGTCGATCGTGGTCTCAACGATCCTTCGATACAGGACTTGTACGTTGCCGGCGACAACATCGCCGTGGGCCGCAACACAGCAAAGTTTCTGGTCGACAAACTGGGAGGTAAGGGCAACTTGGTTGTGTTGCGCGGAATTCCTACCGTGATCGACGAGGAACGCATAAAGGGCTTCCAGGATGCCATCAAGGGCACTGAACTCAAGGTGCTGGACATCCAGTACGCCAACTGGAACAGTGACCAGGCCTTCAAGCTGATGCAGGACTACCTGGCCAAGTATCCGAAGATCGATGCCGTGTGGGCCAACGACGACGACATGCTCCTGGGTGTGTTGGAAGCGATCAAGCAGTCCGGCCGCAAGGAAATCAAGTACGCACTGGGCGGCAATGGCATGAAGGAGATCATCAAGAAGGTGATGGACGGCGACGCCGTGACGCCTGTCGAGACGCCTTATCCACCTTCGATGATCAAGACGGCGATCTATCTGACGGTGGCAAACCTGGCAGCCCAGGCGCCCGTGCGTGGTGCAGTCAAACTGGATGCGCCGCTCATCACCAAGCAAAACGCCAAGGAATATTACTTTCCGGATTCGCCGTTCTGACTCCCAACAACGCAGCAATCATCAACCGAAAGAATGACACCATGCCCGGAAAAAAAATCCTGATGCTTACTGGCGAATTCACCGAGGAATACGAAATCTTCGTATTCCAGCAGGCGATGGAGGCCGTGGGCCACACCGTCCACGTGGTCTGCCCTGACAAGAAAGCCGGCGACTTGATCAAGACGTCGCTGCACGACTTCGAGGGCGATCAGACCTACACCGAGAAAATGGGTCATTACTTCACCATCAACAAGACGTTCTCGGAGGCACAGGAACAACTCGATCAATACCACGCCGTCTACGCCGCCGGTGGCCGCGGTCCGGAGTACATCCGCACCGACAAGCGCATCCAAGCCATGGTGCGGCACTTCCATGAAGAGAAGAAGCCGATCTTCACCATCTGCCACGGCGTGCAAATTTTGATCGCGGTCGACGGGGTCGTGCGCGGCAAGAAAGTGGCGGCTCTGGGCGCTTGCGAGCCGGAGGTAACCCTGGCCGGTGGCACTTACATCGACCTGTCGCCAACCGATGCTTACGTCGACGGGACTATGGTTTCTGCGAAGGGTTGGACAGCGCTGGCGGCCTTTATTCGCGAATGCTTGAAGGTGTTGGGCACAGAGATTCGTCACTCCTGAATCACCGAGCAGAACAGGGCTGGAAATAGCCCTGCTCGCCGGCGACTGCGTTTCAAAGGCGCCAGAAGCGGCGCCAGCGCTGGCGCGTCGCCTCTTGAAACGCGCGGACCGCTCGCCACGGAGCGCTTTCGCGAACCGAGTACAGCACTCGGTTCTTCCACCCCTTCCAGCGCGGATACCAGCGGGCGAAAAGCGGGATGCGCATGAGCGCTGTTTCGACCAGCTGAAAAATGCGCGCGACGATGGCCGTGCCGATCAGCTTGGCACCGATCAGCACCGCGCAGCCACTGACCGCATGGCCTTCGCTGAACAGGAAGAGGGCCAGGACCTTGACCGGGAGCAACAGCAGCACGGGAACGAAAAACACCAGCAGCGCGCCCCATGGCGGCAGGTTGCGCACCTTGTCCTCCACGCGCGCCAAAAACGGCAGACGCGTCAAACGGCCGACCAGATCGGCGAGCGGTGTCCAACCCCACTCCTCGAAAAGCAGAACCGGCACCAAGATGGCGGTCAGCAGCCCGTGGAGCACTTTTCGGAGCATCCACAGCGGTGTGCCGGCAGCGGCACGCGGTACCGGCTGGCGTGGTGGTTCGGGCGAAGGTTTCGGGCTCGTCACCAGACCATTGTGGGCCTCGCCCGGGAGGCGCCATGACAGGAAAAAGCGCTATGGCAAACTTCTGCGCTTCACTCGAATCGCGCCCTGGCCCCGCTGGCGGCGCACGCTCAGGGACTCCCTTCAGACATGCAAAAAATCATTCGCCAGCTCGCCGCCGAAATCAAGGTCGGTGAACACCAGATAAAGGCTGCGATCGACCTGCTCGATGGCGGAGCGACCGTGCCATTCATCGCGCGCTATCGCAAAGAAGCCACGGACGGCCTCGACGACATCCAGCTGCGAGAGCTGGAAGCGCGCTTGAGTTACCTGAGGGAGCTGGAAGACCGGCGCGCCGCGGTGCTCAAAAGCATCGACGAGCAAGGCAAGCTGACGCCCGAACTGCGCGCTGCCATCGAGTTCGCGCCGACCAAGCAGGAACTGGAAGACCTGTACCTGCCGTTCAAGCAGAAGCGCCGCACCAAGGGTCAGATCGCCCGCGAGTTCGGCATCGAGCCGTTGGCCGACATGCTGTTCGCCGACCCCACGCGGAACCCGGCGGCCGAGGCGCTGGCCTTTTTGAAGCCGGCGACGCTGCTCGACGACGGCAAGCCGGGACCGGATTTTTCCACCGTGCCGGCGGTGCTCGACGGTGTGCGCGACATCCTGTCGGAGCGTTGGGCAGAAGACGCGGTGCTGGTGCAGCGCCTGCGCGAGTGGCTCTGGAGCGAAGGCCTGTTCAAGTCGACGCTGATGTCGGGCAAGGACGAGCACAACGTCGATGTGTCCAAGTTCCGCGATTACTTCGCCTACGACGAGCCGATCGGCCGGGTGCCGTCACACCGCGCGCTGGCGGTGTTCCGCGGCCGCACGCTGGAGATGCTCGATGCCAAGCTGGTGTTGCCGGTCGAGCCGGAGCCGGGCAAGCCGTCGATCGCCGAAGGGAAGATCGCGCTGCACCTGGGCTGGAGCCACAGTGCACGGCCAGCCGACGACTTGCTGCGCAAGTGCGTAGCGTGGACATGGCGCGTCAAGCTGTCGCTCTCGACCGAGCGCGACCTGTTCACCCGCCTTCGCGAAGACGCCGAAAAGGTTGCGATCAAAGTCTTCGCCGACAACCTGCGCGACCTGTTGCTGGCCGCACCGGCCGGCCCGCGCGTGGTGATGGGCCTCGACCCCGGCATCCGCACAGGGGTGAAGGTCGCGGTGGTCGACGCCACCGGCAAGCTGGTCGAAACCGCCACCGTGTTTCCGCACGAACCCCGCAAGGATTGGGAAGGCTCGCTGCACACGCTCGGCAAACTGTGCGCCAAGCACGGCGTCAACCTGATCGCGATCGGCAACGGGACTGCGAGTCGCGAGACCGACAAGCTCGCCGCCGACCTCATCAAGCTACTTGCCAAGATGGCCGTGCAGGCTGGCGCGCCGGAGATGGCGATCGACAAGGTGGTGGTCAGCGAGGCGGGGGCTTCGGTGTATTCCGCGAGTGAACTCGCGTCACAGGAGATGCCCGATGTCGACGTCAGCCTGCGAGGTGCCGCCAGCATCGCGCGGCGGCTGCAAGACCCGTTGGCCGAGCTGGTCAAGATCGACCCCAAGGCGATCGGCGTCGGCCAGTACCAGCACGACGTCAACCAAAGCGAACTCGCGCGCACGCTGCATGCTGTCGTCGAGGATTGCGTGAACTCTGTCGGCGTTGATCTCAACACCGCCAGCGTGCCGCTGCTGGCGCGGGTGTCGGGGTTGTCGGGCAGCGTGGCCAAGGCGGTGGTGAAGTGGCGTGAGGCGCACGGCGCTTTCGCGACCCGCAAGCAGCTGCTCGAAGTCGCCGGCTTCGGCCCCAAGGCTTTCGAGCAGAGTGCCGGCTTCCTGCGCGTGCGCGGCGGCAGCAACCCGCTGGACATCACCGGCGTGCACCCGGAAACCTATCCGCTGGTCGAGCAGATCATGGTGAAGACCGGCTTGGCCGTAGGCGAGCTGATGGGCCGTGCCGACATGCTGAAGACGCTCAAGCCAGAACTCTTCGCCAACGAGAAGTTCGGTGTCATCACCGTCAAGGACATCCTGGGCGAACTCGAAAAACCCGGCCGCGATCCGCGCCCTGACTTCAAGGTGGCGCGCTTCAACGACGGCGTCGAAGACATCAAGGACTTGGTCGAAGGAATGATCCTCGAAGGCACGGTGAGCAACGTCGCACAGTTCGGTGCCTTCATCGACATCGGCGTGCACCAGGATGGGCTGGTGCATGTGAGCCAGTTGGCGAACAAGTTCGTCGAAGACGCGCGCGAGATCGTCAAGACCGGCGACATCGTGCGGGTCAAGGTGATGGAGGTCGACCCGGTGCGCAAGCGCATCGCGCTGTCGATGCGGCTGGATGCGGCGCCGGCGCGGCGTGACGGCCCGCGCGACAACCGGTTCGAAGGAGCGGGTCGCGGCCAGCAGCAGGGCTCGCGAAAAGACAATGCGCCTCAACCGGCCAGTCAGATGGCGAGCGCATTTGCAAAGCTGCAAGGGCTGCGAAAATAAACGAATCCCTCGATAAATCTTCTCTTCTCAAACGAATATTGTTGATTAAACCATTGATTTCATTGAATAATACTCATGTGAATCAATTCATCGATCTTCTCTGATTGCAATGCCGACTCCCTCGGTGGCGAGCCCGGAACAATTGCGTGCCGTTTTGGCGCGGGGGCCGGCCAGCGCCAATGATCTCTCGGCGGCCCTGCGGATCAGCGTGCCGACGGTGCATCGGCTGCTGAACCGGCTGGCCGACGCGACCGTCAGTGCCGGCAAGGCCCGCCGCGCACGCTACGCCTTGGTTCGCCCGCTGCGCGGCAGCAGTGCACCGTTACCGGTGTATGCCGTGGACGAGGCAGGACAGGTGCATGCCGCAACCCGACTCGTGCCGCTGCGTCCGGAGGGCAGCTGGATGGATCTGGCCGGTACGCCGTGGCCGGTGCCGGACGAAGCGCGCGACGGCTGGTGGGCCGGCCTGCCATATCCGCTGCAACAAATGCGTCCGCAAGGCTACATGGGCCGACAGTTCGCGCAGATCGAGCACAGGGCGCTGGCCGTCGCGCCCAACCCGTTGGAGTGGAGCGACGACGACGTGCTGTTCGTCATGAGCCAGCGCGGCACCGACCTGAGCGGCAACCTGATCGTCGGCGAAGCGGCCTGCGAACAATGGCTCGTTGCCAAGGCGGCCGCCATCGATCCATTGCCGGAATCCGGCATCGCCGAGCACTACCTTGATTTGGCCGGGCACGCACTGGCTGCGGGCGTCGCAGGCTCCAGCGCCGCCGGCGAGTTCCCCAAGTTCACCGCACGACGCACACTCGCCAGCAGCGCCACGCCGCACGTGCTGGTCAAGTTCTCGGGCGTCGAACACTCGGCGGCGGTGCGTCGCTGGTCCGACTTGCTGGTGTGCGAACACCTGGCGTCGCTGCACGCCTCCGCCATGCCGGGCGTGGTCTGCGCGGCGAGCCGCGTGCTCGTCCACGGTGGCCGCACGTTTCTGGAAGTGGAACGATTCGACCGGCAAGGCGCGTTCGGCCGCAGTCCGCTGTGCGCGCTCGACGTGCTCAACGCCCAGTTGATCGGCGAAAGCACCATGGAATGGCCGCGGCTGATGTCGCGACTCGCGGCACTCGATCTGGTCACACCGGAAGACGAAATCTGCGTGCAGCATCTGTGGTGGTTCGGCCGGCTCATCGGCAACACCGACATGCACACCGGGAATTTGAGCTTTCGGCCGGAACAGGGCCGGTTCGCCTTGGCGCCGCTCTACGACATGCTGCCCATGCGCTATGCGCCGCTCGCGGGTGGCGAAGTGCCCGCGCGTGAGCTGTCGCCGGTGTTGCCGCTGCCACCTCAACGCGAGGTGTGGCTCGTCGCTTGCGCGGCCGCCATCGCGTTCTGGCGCGCAGCGGCTGCCGACCGCCGCATCGGCAACGACTTCCGTGCCATATGCGCCGGCAATGTCGATGAACTGATGCGGTTACGCGACCGCCTTTGATGGCGTTGCGTCAAGCGACGGGCAAAGGGCGCACGCGTCTTGCTTGATGATCCGATCACATGAAAGCACTGCGCATCTACGCCGGCCCCGTGGCCCGGGCCCATATCGAACGCCACGGCCTGAAGCCCAAAGACGTGCGCACGATTCCCGGTGCGGCTGGGGGCCCCAAGGGCTTGATCCTCGGGCCGATCGACCGCTTTCTGTTCGGCGATTGGCTGCCACGGTCAACGCAAACGGTGAACCTGGTCGGCGCGTCGATCGGCGCCTGGCGGCTCGCGACCGCGTGCCTGGACGATCCGGTCAAGGCCTTCGCGCGTTTCGAGCACGACTACGTGCAGCAGCGCTTCGACGTGCCGCCGGGACAAAAGCGCCTGACGGCACGCCAGGTCAGCCAGCGCTTTTCCGAGAACCTGAAGGCCTTCTTCGGCGGGCGCATCGGTGAGGTACTGAAGCACCCGCGCTACAAGCTGCATGTCGTCACCTCGCGCGGGCGGCACATCCTCGGGCGCGAGGGCAGGGCGCGCACGCCTTTCGGCTACCTCGCTGCATTTGCCACCAACAGCATCCACCGCAAGAGCCTGGGCGCATGGCTGGAGCGCTGCATGTTTTCAACGGCGGGGGCCGCGCTGCCCTTCGGCACCAACGATTTCAAGACGCGCCGGCTCGACCTGAGCGATGCCAACTTCAAGCTGGTGATCCAGGCTTCGTGCTCGATCCCGTTCTTGCTGGAGGCGGTGCACGACATTCCGGGTGCGCCACCGGGCGCGTACTGGGACGGCGGCATCACCGACTACCACCTGCACCTCGACTACCAGCCGACCGACGACGGCCTGGTGTTGTACCCGCACTTTCAGCGCGCAGTGGTGCCGGGCTGGCTCGACAAGAGCCTGAAGTGGCGCCACAAGCCGACCGGCTTTCTGGACCGCATGGTCGTGCTGGCGCCCGATGCCGATTGGGTGAGGAGCCTGCCCAACGGCAAGCTGCCCGACCGCAACGACTTCGTGCACTTCGCCGACGATCCTGCCGCACGCATCGCCGCTTGGGGACGGGCGACGCGAGAGGCGCAGCGGCTGGCCGACGAGCTCGCCGAGCGATTGCAGCACGACGACATCGGTGAAGTGCTACCGCTTTAGGTCACGTTCATGCCGCGCGCTTATCGCGCTCACATCGAGGCTTCGAGCATCTCGCGGTAGTCGTCGCGCGTGGCGCGGCGTGGGTTGGTCAGATGACAGTGATCCGCCATTGCGCCGTCGATGATCTTCTCGAACTGATCAGGGTTCACGCCGACTTCGGCCAGCCCCTTGGGTAAGCCGAGGCGCGCGCTCATGTCGCGAATCGCATTGCCAAGATCGCTGGCCGTTTCGAGATGCATGGCTTGCGCCATACGCTGCAGGCGCCGGTCTTTCTGGACCGATTCGGCCGCCGCGTTGAAGTGGATGACCGCTGGCAGGAAGAGCGCGTTGAGCGTGCCGTGGTGCAGCCGTGGATCGACTCCGCCCAGGCTGTGGCTGAGCGAGTGCACGCAACCCAACCCCTTCTGAAACGCCATGGCGCCCTGCATCGACGCGCTCATCAAATTGAGCCGTGCTTCGCGGTCGCTGCCGTCTTTGGTGGCACGCTCGATGTGCAGCCAGGCGCGCTCCAGGCCGTCGAGCCCGATGCCGTCAGCCGGCGGATTGAAGGCGGCCGACATGAAGGTTTCCATGCAGTGCGCGATGGCGTCCATGCCGGTCGCGGCAGTCAGGCGTGGCGGCAGGCCGAGCGTGAGCTCCGGGTCGCAAATGGCCGCCTTGGGCATCAGGAACCAGCTGTGGAAGCCGAGCTTGCGATGGTCGTCGACGATGACGATGGCGCCGCGCGCCACTTCGCTGCCGGTGCCGCTGGTGGTCGGCACGGCGATCAGCGGCACCACCGCATCGGTGATCTTGGGCGAGCCGCCTTCGATGGTCGCGTATGTCTTGAGCGGACCTTCATGCGTGGCTGCGATGGCGACACCCTTGGCGCAGTCGATGGCCGAGCCGCCGCCGACGGCGATGAGGCCGTCGCAGCGGTGCGCGCGGTACATCTCGACAGCGGCGCGCACGGCGGCTTCGGTCGGGTTGGAAGGTGTCTGGTCGAACACCGCGACATCGAGATCGCCCAGCGCATCGAGCGCTTTTTGCAGCACGCCGGCTGCACGGACCCCGGCGTCGGTGACGATCAGCGGCCGATTGATACCGATGCGCGCGCACTCGCTGCTCAACAGCTTGATGGCGCCGAATTCGAACTGGATCGTGGTGAGGTACTGGATGAGGGACATAGAGCGGGTTTGCGTGCGGACGGTAGGATTCGAGCCGCCCAATCTAACAACAGGAGAGAGTCTTGCACACGCAAAAAACCCTTGCCGCTGTCGCGTATGAAGCTTCAGGAACCCGCGCATGAGGCTCACGCCGAAGATGGCGGGCGTGGTCGAACGCATGGCGCGGGCCGGGCATCCTCCGCTCGATCAGGTGTCCGCCGAAGAAGCGAAGGCGGCCTATGAAAAAGGCTCGGGTGTGCTCGAAGTGCCCAAGCCTGAGCTGGCACGCGTAGAGGATTTCATGATTGCCGCACGCGATGGATTCGACTTGCCAGCGCGGCTGTATGCGCCGATTGCTGTGCCGTCGAAAAAGAGGCTGCCGGTGCTCCTCTACTTTCATGGTGGTGGCTTCACCGTCGGCAGCATTGCGACGCACGACACGCTCTGCCGCGTGTTGAGCAGCAAGAGCGGTTGTGCGGTGGTGTCGGTCGACTACCGGCTCGCACCCGAATACAGGTTCCCCACCGCGGCGGACGATGCCTGGGACGCCTTCGAGTTCATCGCAAGGCAGGGTTCCAAGCTCGGCCTCGACGCAGCCCGCATGGCGGTCGGTGGCGACAGCGCTGGCGGCACGCTGGCCGCGGTTTGCGCCATCCTGGCACGCGACGCGGGCTTGCCGCTCGCATTGCAGCTGCTGATCTATCCGGGCATGACGGCGCACCAGGACACACCGTCGCATCGCAAGTTCGCCGACGGCCCGCTGCTGACCGAGTCGCTCATCAGTTACTTCTTCGGCCAGTACGTGCGCACGCCGGCCGATCGCGACGACTGGCGCTTCGCACCGCTCAATGCCGACGATGTCGATGGGGTGGCGCCGGCGTGGATCGGCCTTGCCGAATGCGATCCGCTGGTCGACGAAGGCGTGGCGTATGCCGACAAACTGCGCGCCGCTGGCGTTGCCGTCGACCTGGAAATCTATCGCGGCGTGATCCATGAGTTCATCAAGATGGGCCGCGCCATTCCCGAGGCGCTGCAAGCGCAGGACGACGCCGCAAAAGCACTCAGACAAGCACTCGAACCATGACCAAAACGCCGACTGAGACCATGACCGAAATCAAGAACCCGATGAACGAGCAGCGCAACGACTTCCGCTTCTTTCACCGCCTCCGCGTGCGCTGGGCCGAAGTCGACATGCAGAAGATCGTCTTCAACGCGCACTACCTGATGTACTTCGACACCGCCATCGCCGACTACTGGCGCGCGCTGGCGCTGCCTTACGAAGAGGCGATGCCGATGCTCGGCGGCGACCTCTATGTGCGCAAGGCGACGATCGAATTCGCCGCGTCGGCGCGCATGGACGACGTGCTCGATGTCGCCATGAAGTGCGCGCGCGTCGGCACCTCGTCGATCGTGTTTCATGGCGGGCTATTCCGCGGCGATGAATTGCTGGTCACCTGCGAGCTGGTGTACGTCTTTGCGGACCCGGCGACGCAAACATCGAAGCCGGTGCCTCCGGTATTGCGCCAGCTCTTTACCGACTACGAGGCCGGTGGCGCGGTGCATGCCATGCAGACCGGCGACTGGTCGACGCTGTGCGAAGCTGCCAGCGCGTTGCGTCGCGTCGTCTTTATCGAGGAACAGAAGATCACAGAGGAAGACGAGTGGGACGACCATGACGAAAGCTCGTTGCACGCGGTGTCGCGCAACCGGCTCGGCCAGGTGATCGCGACCGGACGATTGCTCCCGGCGTCAGAGGGCGTCGGACGCATCGGTCGCATGGCGGTGCATCGCACGCTGCGCGGCGGCGGGCACGGCGCCGCGGTCATGAAGACACTGGAAGACGCTGCCCGAGCGCGGGGTGATCGTGCGCTGACGCTGTACGCGCAACGCAGTGCGGAGGCCTTCTATCGGCAGCTCGGCTATGCGGTGTCGGGTGCGCCGTTCGACGAGGCGGGCATCGCGCACATCGAGATGCGTCGCGTGCTCTGACACTGCGGAGTAGCCGAAGCGGACCGCATCAGCGGCGGCCGATGTGATTGCGCCACCGGCTGCAACGGTAGCGCGCGTCAGCTTGAAAAATCCGGCGACCGCGCGATCAGCAAGGCGATTTCATCCATCAATGCCCGAGCGCCAGGAGACGGGAACGCACCGAGCCGTTGCGTGATGCCAATCTTGCGGCGTGTCGCTTCAAGCGGGAAATCCAGCACCACCAGACTGCCGTCACGGATTTCGTAGCGCAGCTGGTGCGGGGAGAGGGCGGTCAGCATGTCGCTCTCCAGGAGCAGACCGCGCAGCACCGCGAGATCGCCAGTTTCCACGGCGGGGGCAGGCGGGACCTGCCTTGCGCCGGAGAAAAACCGCTCGAGCAGTTCGCGCGAGGGTGACCCTTGCCGTGAGAGCGCCCACCGCGCCTGACGCAGCGCATCGAAGTCGATGCGTGAACCGCCTGCGAGTGGGTGACCTGCACGTGCGATCACCGAAATGCGGTCTTCGAACAGCGCCTCTTGCTGAAGATCCCTGGCCTCCCCGCGCAGCGCGCCGAGGATGAAGTCGATGTCGCCGTTGCGCAGCGACGCCACCAGGGCGTCGTACGGGCTTTCAACTGTGGCCACGTGCAAGTGCGGGTGGCGTCGCAACAGCGATGCAATGGCGAGCGGCAGGATTTGCGTGCGGCCGAGCGGCAGGGCGCCGATGTGGATGCTGCCTCGCAGCGTGCCTTCGCTGGCTGCGAGGTCAGGCCCGACGTGGCGCAGTTCGGCAAGCGCCCGTTTGAAGTGGAAAGCCACGATGTCGCCCGCCGGAGTCGGTCGCATACCGCGCGCACCGCGTTCCAGCAACGGGGTGCTGAGACCGTCTTCCAGATCTTTCAGTGCGCTGCTGATCGCTGGCTGCGTGATACCGAACTCGCGCGCAACCAGTGCCATGTTTCGCTTCTCGACCAGGGTCGCGATGACCGCCAGTCGCCGGCCATTGAGGATCGTGGCGAAGCGCGAGCGAACGTCCACCGAGGCTGCGATGCAGCCCCGTGCCAGGAGCTGGCCTCCGGCCTCCGCGAACACTTGCTCGATGCGCCGTGCACGCGCCATCACGAGTTCCCCATAGGAGTTCAACGTCATCCCGCGGGCGCGGCGATCGAACAGCGGGCGACCGAGCGCGTGTTCCAGTTCGGTGATGGAGCGCGTCACCGCAGAAGCCACGCGGTAAAGACTTTCCGCTGCACCTGCAGCGCTGCCGGCCGTTGCGACGGCGAGGCAAACCCGAAGGTGGCGCAGGTTGATGTCCAGCGCATCGAAGTGCGTGTCGACCTCAGCGTCGGTGCGGGCGTCGTCGATAAGTTTGTAGCGTTGCCGCGTCGGCTTCATTTCGCGAATTGTCGCCTTGATGGCATTCGCATTGCGCGTCAGGGTAAACCCGTTTTGATAAAGAAGTCTGGTGTCAGATCAAGTCGAATGCATCGCGCTCGCGGGGGCTCGCCGACATACTCGCCGTCGTGGCAAGCCATGCATTGCGTCGGCACCCCATCTCCCTCAACCCCGCAGCATCTCGACGGATTAGCCCACATGATCATCGACTGTCACGGCCACTACACCACGGCGCCCAAAGCTCTGGAAGATTGGCGCAACCGGCAGATCGGCGCCCTCCGCGACGGCACGTCCATGCCGCGTGCTTCGGAGCTGCGCATCAGCGACGACGCACTGCGCGAGTCCATCGAAAGCAACCAGCTGCGATTGATGCGCGAGCGCGGCCTCGACCTCACGCTCTTCTCGCCGCGTGCCAGTTTCATGGCGCATCACATCGGCGACTTCGAGGTGTCTTCGACCTGGGCCGCGATTTGCAACGAACTCTGCTTTCGGGTGTCGCAGCTCTTTCCCGACGCGTTCGTCCCGGTGGCCATGCTGCCGCAGTCGCCAGGCGTCGACCCCTCGACCTGCATCCCCGAGCTGGACCGCTGCGTGCGTGAATTCGGCACCGTCGGCATCAATCTGAATCCAGACCCTTCAGGCGGTCACTGGACTTCGCCGCCCTTGTCGGATCGGCACTGGTATCCGATCTACGAAAAGATGGTCGAGTACGACATCCCCGCGATGATTCACGTCAGCACCAGCTGCAATGCGTGCTTTCACACCACCGGCGCGCACTACCTGAATGCCGATACCACCGCCTTCATGCAGTGCCTCACCTCGGACCTGTTCAAGGATTTTCCGACGCTTCGCTTTCTCATCCCGCATGGCGGCGGCGCGGTGCCGTACCACTGGGGCCGCTTTCGCGGCCTGGCGCAGGAGATGAAGAAGCCGTTGCTGCAAGACCATCTGCTGAAGAACATCTTCTTCGACACTTGCGTCTACCACCAGCCGGGCATCGACCTGCTGACCAAGGTGATACCGGTCGACAACATCCTGTTCGCCAGCGAGATGATCGGCGCGGTGCGTGGCATCGACCCCGAGACGGGGCACTACTTCGACGACACCAAGCGCTACATCGAAGCCTCTTCGCTGGACACGACCGCCCGCAAGCAGATTTACGAAGGCAATGCGCGCCGCGTCTTCCCGCGGCTCGACCGTGCGCTCGCCGCGAAAGGACTTTGATCATGTCAATCACGCACACGCTCCAGCAACTCGGCGTCGTTCATCGCAACATCACGCGCGCCGACCCGGCCGCAGTCGAGAAGCTTTCGCGCTTCGGTGTGTCGACGGTGCACGAGGCGCTGGGCCGCCTCGGCCTGATGCAGCCCCGCATTCGCCCCATCTACCCGGACGCGCGCTTCTGCGGCCCGGCTGTCACCGTGCTGCTGCAACCCGGGGACAACTGGATGATGCATGTCGCGGCCGAGCAGATTCAGCCCGGCGACGTGGTTGTCGCGGCCTGCACCACGGACAGCACCGACGGCTTCTTCGGCGACTTGCTCGCCACCTCGTTCCAGGCGCGCGGCTGCAAGGGCCTGGTAATCGACGGCGGTGTGCGCGATGTGCGCGACCTCGCCGCAATGAACTTCCCGGTGTTCAGCCGTGCAATCCACGCCAAGGGCTGCATCAAGTCGACGCTCGGATCGGTCAACGTGCCCGTGGTCTGCGCGGGCGCCATGGTGCACCCGGGCGATGTCGTCATTGCCGATATCGATGGCGTGGTCGTGGTGCCGGCCTCGCTCGCGATGCAGGTGGCCGATGCGGCTGAAAAGCGCGAGACCAACGAAACGGACAAACGCGCCCGCTTCGCCAGGGGCGAACTCGGCCTGGACATGTACGCCATGCGCGAGCCCCTGGCCAAGGCCGGCCTGCGCTACATCGACTGACAGGAGCGCTTGCATGGCTCGCATCATCGGCGCCGTCGCCTGTTCGCACACTCCCACCATCGGCTTCGCCTTCGACAAGAAGAAGCAGCAAGACCCGGTGTGGGCGCCCATCTTCGAAGCCTTTGCGCCCGTGCAGCGCTGGCTGGTGGACAGCGCGCCAGACGTCCTTTTCTTCATCTACAACGACCACGTCAGCTCGTTCTTCTTCGATCACTATTCGGCATTCGCGCTTGGCGTTGGGGAGCGGCATGCGGTCGCGGACGAAGGTGGCGGTGAACGCGACCTGCCGGCGCTTGCAGGCCATCCGGCGTTGGCGCAACACATCGGCCGTTCGCTGGTGGCCGACGAGTTCGACATGTCGTTCTTCCAGGACCGGGCTCTCGACCACGGCGTGTTCTCGCCGATGTCGTTGCTGTGCGCGCACGAGCCCGCGTGGCCGATCCCGGTGGTGCCCTTGCAGGTCGGCGTACTGCAGTCGCCGGTGCCCTCGGCGCGGCGTTGCTGGCGACTCGGCCAGGCGTTGCGGCGCGCCATCGAGAGCTACCCGGAAGACCTGAAGGTCGTGATCGTCGCCACCGGCGGCCTGTCGCACCAGGTGCATGGCGAGCGGGCCGGCTTCAACAACACGGCATGGGACGCGCAGTTTCTCGACCTCATCGAGAACGACCCGGTGCGGCTCACCGAGATGACCCAGGCCGAGCTCGCCGCGCTGGGTGGCATGGAGGGAGCCGAAGTGATCATGTGGCTGGTCATGCGCGGTGCACTGTCGTCCAACGTGAAAAAGGTGCACCAAACCTACTACCTGCCTTCGATGACGGGCATCGCCACCGTCATCTACGAAAACCTGGCGAGCGCACCGATCGGCGGCGGGGTCGAACGCCACCGCCGTCACATCGACGAGCAGCTTGCCGGCATCGAGGCGCTGGACGGCACGCACCCCTTCACGCTGGAGACCAGCGTTCGCGCCTACCGGCTGAACAAGTTCCTTCACGGCATGACGCAGCCCGCGCATCGCTCGGCGTTTCTGGCCGACGAGGATGCCGCGTTCGAGGCGGCGCGCCTGACCGCGCAAGAACGGGATCTGGTGCGAGGCCGCGACTGGCGCGGCCTCATCCACTACGGCGTCATCTTTTTCATGCTGGAGAAATTGGGCGCGGTGATCGGCGTCTCCAACCTGCATATCTACGCCGCCATGCGCGGACAGTCGCTGGAAGATTTCCAGCAGACGCGTAACGCGCCCGGCGCGCTCTATTCGGTCGCCGGCAAAGACGCCGCACCGCAAGCCTGGGATAGCAAGGTTCCTCAACCCACCGACAAGCCATGAATCAACTTTTTCGTCGTCATCTTCTTCGCCGCCCCTGGCTCGCCGTCGCCGGTTTGTTGGTGCTTGGCACTTCGCTCGGCATCGCGACCGCCGCGTTGGCTGCGGACGCCTATCCTTCCAAGCCCATCAAGATCCTCGTCGGCTACAGCGCCGGCGGCGCGGTCGATGCCATCGCGCGTTCGGTCGGCCTGCGGATGTCCGCTGTGCGGGCCAGCCTGTCATCGTCGAGAACAAGCCGGGCGCCGGCACCAACATCGCGGTGAAGTCGCTGATCACCAGTACGCCCGACGGGTACACCTTGCTGCTGGCGGCCAACGCGCTGGCGGTGAATCCGTCGCTTTTCGAGCCGGCCCCGTACGACCTAGACCGTGAAGTGACGCCGATCTCGCTGGTCGGCCGCGTGCCGGTCGTCTTTGCGACCAGCGAGGGTTCCGCCATCAAGACCTTGCCGGAGCTCATCGCAGCGGCCAAGGCCAAGCCCGGCAGCCTGACCGTCGCCACGCCGGGCAACGGCTCTACACCGCATTTGGCAATGGACCTTTTCCAGCACACCGCGGGGCTCTCCCTCCGCCATGTGCCGTACAAGGGTGGCGCACAGGCCATCACCGACGTGATGGGCGGCCATGTCGACGTGGTCGCCATCAACGCGCTCGAAGCGTTGCCGCTGGCCCGGGCCGGCAAGCTCAAGGTGCTGGCCGTGATGAGCGCCGAGCGTTCGGCGGTGCTGCCCGGCGTGCCCACCGTGGCCGAGTCGGGCTATCCAGGCTTCGAGGCCAGTGTCTGGTATGGCTTCGTCGCGCCGGCAGGCCTGCCCAAGCCCATCATCGCAAAGCTGCATGACGCGGTGCAAAAGGCGATCGCATCGCCGGAAGTTCGCGATCAGCTGGCTGCGGCCGGAGGCATACCGTTACCAGGGCCCACGGAGCAGTTCGAGACCTTGCTCAAGGTCGATTCCGCGCGCTACGGCAAGCTGATCCGGGATGCGCACATCAAGCCCGATTGAGATGCCACCCATGCATCGACGCAAGGCCTGCATCTCTGCGCTCGCAGGCGCGCTGGCTTTGGCAACACGTGCCGCGGATGCCCAGGTCGCTGCGCGCCCCTTACCCCTCAATGACGCCATGACGACCACCATTCGCGGCATCTCTTCCATGGCGTCCCGTGCCTTGCTTGCCGACCTGGCCGAAGCCTTTTCGAAGCGTTCCGGCGTGCCGGTGTCTTTCGTGTCGGTGGGTGGCGTCGACGCCGCGCGGCGTATCGACGAAGGGGAGCGCTTCGACCTGGCGGTACTCGACTCGAAGGCGATCGACAAACTGATCGCCAACGGCAAGCTGGACGGCAGCGGCAAGGCCGACCTGTTCCGATCGGATGTCGGCGTCGCGGTGCGCGTCGGCGCCGGGCAGCCGAATATTGCGACGGCTGAAGCACTGCGAAGTGCGGTGCTGGGCGCGGACCGTATCGGTTATTCGACCGGCCCGAGCGGCGTCGAGCTCATGGCGCTGTTCGAGCGCTGGGGCATCGCAGCGGAAGTGAAGGGGAGGCTGGTGCAGGCATCGCCCGGCGTGCCTGTCGGAACATTGCTCGTGAGCGGTGCGGCCACATTGGGGTTTCAGCAAATGAGCGAGATGATCGGGATCCAAGGAATCCAGCTGATCGGCCCGATGCCACCGGAGGCGCGCATCACGACCGTCTTTTCGGCGGCGCCGCTCGCAGGCGGGCAGCAGCCGGCTGCCGTTGGTGATCTGATCCGCTTCCTGGCGTCCGCCGATGCGACGGACGCCAAGCGACGTCACGGCATGGCCGCGGTCTGATCGGGGTACGCGCGGCTCAACTCGACCGGGACGACGACGCTACCACCGCGGCACTCAGGCGCCACCCGGTCGAGCGTTTCGGCGAGCCGTTGGGTCAGCCGCGCCGAGTACGCCTCCCCAGGATGCACCGGGTCCGCCATGTCGGCGGGGTCGAAGTCGACCTGGCTCCAATCGGCGAACTCGACGGCGGTCTCTGCTGCAACGCGCCGCGCTGTGGTGTCGTACTCGTCGCGCAGGGCCATGCCGCCGACAACATTCGAAATGCCAGTGATCACCGCCGTGCGGCGTTGCGCCTTGACATGCAGGACCATGGCCCGCAGCGCTGCTTCGTAAGGGTAGCCTTTGCCGGCATCGTTCATGCCGTATTGCAGGACGACGATGCGGCTCGCAAGATGGATGTTCGTGAACTTCATGGCCTCGGCATATGCGCTCGCGCCGGGCATCGTGCGGTCCGTGACTCCATATCTGGGGCGCAGTCGCCGGAGCATCATGCCGGGTGGATCGGGCCAGCGGTTCAGGCCGTTGTGGGCGCCCCAAAGGATGGAGTCGCCGTAGAGGGCGACCGAGCAATCTGGCAGTTGGCCGGTCGCCCCGAGCTCCCACGCTGCGAGCCGGGGCGCATTGAAGAAGCAGCCTTGCAGGCCGAGGAGTAGAAGAAAGCTGCCCGTCAGCGCGAACCACTGAACATAAGCCCGACGCCCCAGCGCGTGAAGTTCAAGCGCCGGGCGCCGCGAGTTTTCCCATGTGTCCATGCGCCCATGCTCATGTCCAAATGAAGAGGAATATTGGCGACAGGCATCCGAAAGGTCGCCAGGCGCGACGCGTTAAATGTCTTCGAGCAGCGGGTACGGCAACGGCTCGACTGTGAGCGCCGGCCCGCTCGCAGTGCCGGCGTGCAGACCACCGGCGTCCAGCGCGGCGATTTGCATCGAGATCAACGCCGACCAGCCGCCGTCGGGCGCTGGCGCGACTTGCGCGACGGTCCCGACGGATTGTTCTGCATCCGACGCGCCGAACACCTCGTCGCCGACTGCGACCGCGCCATCGGCCTGAACCAAGTAAGCGCGGCGCTTCAGCGTGCCGCGGAACTGGCTGCGCGCCACGATCTCCTGGCCGGGGTAGCAGCCCTTCTTGAAGTTGACCCCGCCGACCGACTCGTAGTTGAGCATCTGCGGCACGAAAGCTTCGACCACCGGCGTGGTCAAGGTCACGATGCCGCTGCGGACTTCGCTCCATTGCCAGAGGCCCAAGTCGAGCGGTGTGCCGGTGGGCGCAGCGCTGTCGGACGGTGCGATCCACAACGCGCGCGGCACGCCGTCGGAGGGGTAGAGCGACACCAGGCTGACCTCGGTCAACGCGGCGCGCTGGCCGGGCGCTGCGGCCGGATCACCGCCGTTGCCGGCAATCGCAGTGCCAGCCAGACCGTAAACAACGAACTCAGCACTTGCATCCGTCAGCTTGGCTTTGGCGCGCATCACGAACATCGACAGGCGCTTGAGCGTTGCAGCCAGGATGTCCTTGCTGCACACCAGCAGGATGGTTTCGGGCTGCGGCTTGATACCGATGAAGCTGGCGATCATCCGACCCTTTGCGGTGCACAGCGCTGCGAGGCGCGCTTCGCCCGCGCCGAGGAGCGCGAAGTCTTGCGTCAGCTGGCCGTGCAAGAAGCTGGCGGCGTCGGGGCCTTCGGCACGGATGACGCCGAGGGTGGAGAGCGCGGGGGTTACCCCATTGAGAACGACAGAGGTCATGGCTGAATTATCATGGCCGACCCTGTTCCGCTCGACCTGCAGGGCCAACCCATGCGACGCTTTTTTCTGACTATTTTTCTGCTGGGCGCCTTCGTTGCGCTGGGGGCCGGCGCGTGGGCTTTGTGGTGGGTCAACCAGCCACTCAAGTTACCGGCGCCTTCGGTCGATCTGTCGGTCGAACCGGGCACCACGCCGCGTGGCATCGCACAAGCCGTGGCAGACACCGGCGTCGAAGTCCAGCCGCAATTGCTTTACTGGTGGTTTCGCTTTTCGGGGCAAGACCGGCAGATTCGGGCGGGCAGCTACGAGTTGGAACGCGGGCTCACGCCACGCACCTTGCTCGCGGTGCTGGTGCGCGGAGAAGAAGCCACGCGAAGCGTCGTGCTGGTCGAAGGCTGGAACTTCCGGCAGGTGCGCTCGGCGCTGGCCAAGTCCGAACAACTCAAGGCCGACACGATGGGCCTCACCGACGACGCCCTGATGGTCAAACTCGGCAAACCCGGCGTGCACCCTGAAGGCCGCTTCTTTCCCGACACCTACACCTATTCCAAGGGATCGACCGACGTCGCCCTGCTGCAACGGGCAATGCGCGCCATGGACAAAAAGCTGGAAGCCGCCTGGGCCGCCCGCGCCACCGATGTGCCGCTGAAATCGGCCGATGAGGCACTGATCCTGGCAAGCATTGTCGAAAAAGAGACAGGCAAAGCCAATGATCGCGCCGAAATCGCGGCGGTATTCGCGAATCGGCTGCGCGTCGGCATGCCGTTGCAGACCGACCCGACCGTGATCTACGGGCTCGGCACGGGCTTCGCCGGCAACCTGCGCAAGCGCGATCTGCAGGCCGACACGCCCTGGAACACCTACCTTCGCACCGGCTTGCCGCCCACGCCGATCGCGATGCCGGGCAAGGCCGCCTTGCTTGCCGCGGTGCAACCGGCGCGCAGCCGGTCGCTCTATTTTGTTTCGCGCGGCGATGGCACGAGCCAGTTCAGCAGTTCGCTCGACGAGCACAACCGCGCGGTCAACAAGTACCAGAGAGGCGGTCAATGAGCGGTTTGTTTTTGACGCTGGAGGGCATCGACGGCGCCGGGAAATCCAGCCACATCGATGCGCTGGCAGTTCTGTTCAAGGCACAGGGCCGCACCATAACGCGCACGCGAGAGCCTGGCGGCACGCCGCTCGCGGAGACGCTGCGCGGCCTGATCCTCGAGCAGCCGATGGATGCGCTGACCGAGTCCCTGCTGGTCTTCGCGGCGCGACGTGATCATGTGCTGAAGGTGATCGAGCCTGCGCTGGCACGTGGCGATGTAGTGCTGTGCGATCGGTTCACCGATGCGACCTTCGCCTATCAGGGAGCGGGGCGCGGGTTCGATACGACGGTGCTGTCGACGCTGGAGCGTTGGGTGCAAGGCGGTCGCGCGGATTTGGGCGGGGCGAGCAGTGCAGGCAACGCACTCTTGCAGCCCGACATCACGCTCTGGTTCGACCTGGCCCCCGCCATCGCCGCAGAGCGCCTGGCTGGCGCCCGCGTGCCCGACAAGTTCGAGTCGCAGCCGGTCGAATTCTTCCGGCGCGTGGCAGCGGGCTATGCCGAGCGCGCAGCAGGCGCCGAGCGCTTCGTTCGCATCGACGCCAGCCAGGGGCGCGACCAGGTCTGGCAGCAGATCGAGGCCGCATTGTTCGATCGCGGACTCATCACCAGAAGTACGGGCGCATCGATATGAGCACCCAAAAACCTGTCGCTACCGGTGTCGGAAACCCAGCACCCGTTCTGTCGCCCTGGTTGCGCGTGCCGCTCGCCGATCTGCTTCGACAACGCGGCCACGCCTGGCTGCTGCAAGGTGCATCGGGACTCGGCCAGTACGAACTCGCCTTGGCGCTCGCCTCGGCCTGGCTGTGCGAGGAGCCCAAGGATGACGGCACCGCCTGCGGCCACTGCACCAGCTGCCACGCTATCGAGGTTCGTACCCACGCCGACCTCTGCGTGCTGATGCCGGAGGTCGCGATGATGGAACTCGGCTGGCCGCTGGACGAAAAGTCGCAGTCCGACATCGACGATAAAAAACGCAAGCCGAGCCGCGAGATCCGGGTCGAGGCGATGCGCGACGCGGTCGGCTTTGCCCAGCGCACCAGCGCACGCGGTCGCGGCAAGGTCGTGCTGGTGTATCCGGCCGAGCGCATGAACCACATCACGGCCAACGCACTGCTGAAAACGCTGGAAGAGCCGGTCGGCGATATCCGCTTCGTGCTCGCCAGCGAGGCCGCGTGGCAGCTGCTGCCGACCATTCGCAGTCGCTGCCTCGGCTTCACGCTGCCGTGGCCGGAGGCGTCGGACGCCCACGCCTGGATGGTCGCGCACGGCGTGCCGGATGCCGATGTCGCTGGCCTGTTGCGTGCGGCCGGCGGCCGGCCTTCGAATGCGCTGCGGCTGGCGCAAAGCGGTCGCTCGCCGAAGGCCTGGTCGTTGTTTCCCAAAGCCATGCTGCGAGGGGATGTCAGTGCGCTTGCGGACCATGCACCCGCGCAGGCCATCGACGCGCTGCAAAAGGTGTGTCACGACCTGATGGCCACGGGCTGCGGTGCCGCGCCCCGTTTCTTCGAGACGGCCGACCTGCCGGCAGTGCCCTCGCACATCGCGTTGGCGCGCTGGTCGAAGTCGCTCGCGAATGCGGCAAAAACCGCGGATCATCCGTTCAACGCCGGCTTGATGCTCGAGGCCCTTGTGAGCGAAGCACGAAGCACCCTAAACTCCGCCGCACAACGCCCATGAATACACCCTTCATTCCACCATCCGCCGGGTTCAGCGGCACGGCAGCGACAGGCCCGGCCCGGCCCAGCGTCATCCAACTGGCGATCAAGGAAAAGGGCGCGCTGTACGCGGCCTACATTCCGCTGTTCGCCGAAGGCGGCATCTTCATCCCGACCTCGCGCGAGTACCGGCTGGGCGACGATGTCTATGTGCTGCTCACGCTGCCGGACGATCCGCAGCGCTATCCGGTGGCCGGCAAGGTCGCCTGGATCACACCGGCACGCGCGGCCGGCAATCGATCACCGGGCGTCGGCATCCGCTTTCCGTCGGACGACAAGTCGCGCCAGCTCAAGGCGCGCATCGAAGAAGCGCTCGGCGGCACGATGGCATCCGACCGCGCTACGCAAACGATCTAAGCGCGCCGACCCGCGCCATCAGCGTCGCGGTGATCGGCGCGGTCTTCTGCGGTTGGCGACAATCGGGGCATGTTCACCGACTCGCACTGCCACCTTACGTACCCCGAACTCACCGAGCAGATGCCGCAGATCCGCGCGGCCATGGCCGAAGCGCAGGTCGATCGGGCGCTCTGCATCTGCACCACCCTTGAAGAGTTCGCCGAAGTCCAGGCACTGGCTGCGCGCTACGACAACTTCTGGGCCAGCGTCGGCGTGCATCCGGACAACGAAGACATCGCCGAGCCGAGCGTCGCCGATCTGGTCGAGCGCGCCGCCTTGCCAAAGGTCATCGCCATCGGCGAAACCGGGCTCGACTATTACCAGATGGAAGAGCGCAAGGGCGGCCGCAGCGTCGCCGACATGGAATGGCAGCGCGATCGCTTTCGCGTGCACATCCACGCCGCGCAGCAAACGCGCAAGCCGCTGGTGATCCACACCCGCGAAGCCTCGGCCGACACGCTGGCGATCCTGAAGGAGGAGGGCGAAGACGCCACCGGAAATGCCGCCGGCGGCGTCTTCCATTGTTTTACCGAAACGGCCGAGGTGGCGCGCGCCGCCCTCGACCTCGGTTTCTACATTTCGTTCTCCGGCATCCTGACCTTCAAGAAGGCGCAAGACCTTCGCGACGTGGCCGCCTTCGTCCCGCTCGATCGCATGCTGATCGAAACCGACAGCCCCTACCTCGCCCCGGTACCGTACCGCGGCAAGACCAACAACCCGTCGTATGTGCCTTTCGTGGCCCGGCAGATCGCAGCGTTGCGGCAACTGCCGATCGAAGCCATCGCCAAGGCCACGAGCGACAATTTCGAAACTCTTTTCAGCGGTGCCAAAGCCGCCGTCTTTAAATGAAGTATCACTTTAAACAAGCGCTGTATCTTGTTGGTTTCTATTGTTCTTTTTCAGCGCATGCTGGCTCGTTCGATGACTTTTTCAGGGCTGTGCGTGGCGACAACGCAAGCGGCGTCTCCGATCTGATAAAACGCGGTTTCGACCCCAACACCAAGGATGAAAAAGGCCAGACCGGCCTGTTGATCGCCATGCGCGAGCCATCGCCGCGCGTCATCGAGGTACTGATCGCTTCGCCCAAAACCAACGTCGAAGCTCGCAACGCGCAGGACGAAAGTCCGCTGATGATGGCGGCGCTCAAAGGCCAGCAGGACATCGTCGCCAAGCTGATGGCTCGCGATGCCGACGTCAATAAACCGGGCTGGACGCCGTTGCACTATGCGGCCTCTGGCGGCAACGTCGAGATCATGAAGAAGCTGCTCGAGGCCTTTGCCTTCATCGACGCGCAGTCGCCCAACGGCACCACGCCGCTGATGATGGCCGCGATGTACGGCTCGTCGGACAGCGTGAAACTGCTGCTCGACGAAGGTGCCGACACTGCGATGAAGAACCAGCAGGGCATGACGGCCCTGGACTTCGCGCAGCGCGGCAGGCGGCCAGACGCGGTCGGGCTGATCACCGCGGCGATGCTGGCCAAGCCGGTTGTGAGGCCGCCGGCAACCCCTGTCGACAAGCCAGCGGCCACCGAGGGGAAGTGGTGAAGCAAGGATCAGCAATGGAGACAGAACAAACGGACTTCCCCGCAGCGCAAGACGTCGCCGAATGGCTCACGAAGCAGCACGCCGACAGCCGCCGCTTCGAGCCCTTCGCCGCCGCCCGCGGCATTCGGACGATGCCCGATGCGTACCGCGTGCAGGACCGTTTCAACGCCCTCCGTTCAGCGAGCCGCGCCGTTTCACGCGCTGGCTACAAGATCGGCCTGACATCGACCGCCATGCAGGCGATGTGCGGCATCGACACGCCCGTAGCGGGCGTCGTGTTCGCCGACCGCGTTCATGCTTCGGGCGCCGTGCTCAAGCCTTCGGCTTACGGCCGCTTCGGCATCGAGTTCGAGATCGCGGTGCGCATCGGTCGCGATCTGGCGCCGTCCGATCGTTCTGGTCAACCCGTCACGCTCGCGGAAGTCGTTGCGGCCATCGACGGTGTCGCGCCGGCCATCGAAATCGTGGACGACCGGGGTTGCGACTACAAGACGCTCGACATGCTCTCGCTGGTTGCCGACAACGCCTGGAACGCCGGCATCGTCGTAGGCACCTTCCAGTCGAGCTGGCCTGATCTGGCGTCGGTCGAAGGCAGCGTCATTACCGAAGACGGCAGCGTCCTCGATACCGGACGCGGCGCCGACGTGCTCGGCAATCCGCTGCTGTCGGTGGTGTGGCTGGCCGAGCATCTCGCTGCGAGCGGAGGCAGTCTGCGGAGCGGCGACATCGTGATGACGGGCAGCATGGTCACCACCAAGTTCCCGAGCACGTCGGGGCGTTTCCGCTTCGAGGTTTCAGGGCTGGGTTCGGTCGAGGTGCAGGTCGACGCCGGATGACTTCGAGTGGGTCGAGACCATTCCCAAGACACGGGCCTAACGCCCCCAGCGCAGCACCAATGGATCCAGTCTGCGAGCAGACTCCAGCAGCCCTGCGCGCACTGCAGGATGCATCGCAGGGAAGGGATGGCGCGGTGCCTCGCAGGCGATGACGCCGCCTTCCTGCATCAGCACCTTCGCGGTGAGGATGCCGCCTTGGCGGTTCTCGTAGTTGATGAGCGGCAGCCATTGTTGGTAGGCGGTTGCCGCATCGTCGCGCTGTCCGGCACGCCAGGCATCCATGATCTTGCGGATGCCGTCCGGATAGCCACCGCCGGTCATCGAGCCGGTTGCGCCGGCGTCGAGGTCGGGCAGCAAAGTGATGGCTTCTTCGCCGTCCCACGGGCCTTCGATCGCATCGCCGCCGAGCTTGATCAGCTCTCGCAGTTTGGAGGCCGCGCCAGCCGTCTCGATCTTGAAGTAGCGCACATGCTCGATCTCCCGGGCCATGCGCGCCAAGAAAGGCGCCGACAGTACGGTGCCGCTGACCGGCGCGTCCTGAATCATGATCGGGATGTCGATGGCATCGGACAGCGCAGCATAGAACTCGAAGATCTGTGCCTCTGGCACCCGCAGCGTGGCGCCGTGGTACGGCGGCATCACCATCACCATGGCGGCGCCTGCATCCTGCGCGCGGCGGCAGCGCTCGGCACAGATGCGCGTGCCGTAGTGCGTGGTGGTGACGATCACCGGCACGCGGCCCGCCACATGCGTGAGGATGCAGCGCGTGAGCACCTCGCGCTCCTCGTCGGAGAGCACGAACTGCTCCGAGAAATTCGCCAGGATGCACAGGCCATCGGAGCCCGCGTCGATCATGAAATCGACGCAACGCTTCTGGCTTTCCAGGTCCAGCTCGCCCTGCTCGGTGAAGGTGGTCGGGACCACGGGAAACACGCCTTCATAGCGCCTGGATTTTGTCGATGTCATAGGTTCTTTCAGAACGAGAACGGACCAGAACGAAAACGGGGTTCAGGCAGTGCTTGTCAGCCGTGTACCAGCCGGCGAGTCAAACCCAGCCTCCATCCACCACGAAGTCTTGTGCGGTACACATCGCACTGTCGTCTGCCGCCAAAAAAAGCGCCATGCGAGCGATGTGTTCGGCCAACAGCGGACGGTTGATGCACTGACCTCGCGCGATGTCTTCACGCGCTGCATCGTTGACCCAGAGGCGAACCTGTTTTTCGGTCATCACCCAACCCGGGACCAGCGTGTTGACGCGGATGTTGAACGGGCCTAGGTCGCGCGCCAGGCTGCGTGTGAGTCCCTGCACGGCGGCCTTGGACGTGGTGTAGACCGGCATGCCGCCCTGTTTGAGCATCCAGCTGATCGAGCCGAAGTTGACGATCGACCCACCGCCTGCCTGCCGCATGTCGCCGGCGACGTTCTGTGCCGCGAAGAACTGGTGCTTCAGGTTGACGGCGACGCCCGCATCCCAGCTCGCGGGCGTGGTGTCTTCGATGCGATGGCGCCGGTCGTTGGCTGCGTTGTTGAGCAGCACGGTGATCGGCCCGAAGCGGCCGCGCACGGCGTCGATCGCTGCATCGAGGGCGGCGATGTCGGTGACGTCGGCAGGGCAGAAGACCGGTGCGTGCGCAGCGCCGGCAAGCGTCGTTGCGAGTGCCTTGCCAGCGGCCTCGTCGATGTCGACGAAGCCCACCTTGGCGCCCTGCATCACGAACTCCTCGACCAAAGTGGCACCGATGCCGGTGGCACCGCCGGTGATGAGGACGGTGCGATCGGCAAGGCTGGGATAGCGGGCGTGGTCGGTCATTGCGGGGCCTGCGCGGTGGCGCGATAGAGTAGGGCGGCCGATTATGTAGTCTTACTTAATCTCGTCAAAGGGCGAGACATAGGGGTTTGTACTGAAACAATCGATCAATTAGTCTGACTATATTTCTTGGCTCACCTATTCACGAAGGTTCCCATGTCGAAGTCGCCCGTCAAGCTCAGGTCCGCCGAATGGTTCGGAACCACCGACAAGAACGGGTTCATGTACCGCAGCTGGATGAAGAACCAGGGCATCCCGGACCACGAGTTCCACGGCAAGCCGATCATTGGGATCTGCAACACCTGGTCGGAGTTGACGCCGTGCAACGCGCACTTCCGCAAGATCGCCGAGCACGTGAAGCAGGGCGTGTTCGAAGCCGGCGGATTCCCGGTGGAGTTCCCGGTTTTTTCGAACGGCGAATCAAACCTGCGACCGACCGCCATGTTCACCCGCAACCTGGCGAGCATCGATGTCGAGGAGGCCATCCGTGGCAACCCCATAGACGGCGTGGTGCTGCTGGTGGGGTGCGACAAGACGACGCCCGCATTGCTGATGGGCGCCGCCAGTTGCGATATTCCGGCAATCGCCGTCACCGGCGGGCCGATGCTCAACGGCAAGCACGAAGGCCGCGACATCGGCTCCGGCACCGCCGTGTGGCAACTGTCCGAACAGGTGAAGGCCGGCACCATCACGCTGCACCAGTTCATGTCGGCAGAGGCGGGCATGTCGCGCTCTGCCGGCACTTGCAACACGATGGGCACCGCATCGACGATGGCCTGCATGGCGGAGGCGCTCGGCGTGACCCTGCCGCACAACGCCGCGATTCCCGCGGTCGATTCGCGCCGCTATGTACTGGCCCACATGTCGGGCATGCGCATGGTCGAGATGGTGCGCGAAGACTTGCGCTTGTCGAAGCTGCTGACGCGCCAGGCTTTCGAGAATGCGATCCGCACCAATGCAGCAATTGGCGGCTCGACCAACGCCGTGATTCATTTGAAAGCCATCGCCGGACGCATCGGCGTCGAGCTCGCACTCGACGACTGGACCACCGTGGGGCGCGGCACGCCGACGCTGGTCGACCTGATGCCGTCCGGCCGTTTTCTGATGGAAGACTTCTATTACGCAGGCGGTCTGCCGGCCGTGCTCCGCCGCATGGGCGATGCCGGACTGCTGCCGCATCCGGGCGCGCTGACCGCGAACGGGTCGAGCCTGTGGGACAACGTCAAGGACGCGCCGATCTACAACGACGAAGTGATCCGCCCGCTCGATCGCCCGCTGGCCGCGGACGGCGCGATGTGCGTGCTGCGCGGCAACCTGGCGCCACGGGGTGCCGTGCTGAAGCCCTCGGCGGCAACGCCGGCATTGCTGAAACACCGCGGCCAGGCTGTAGTCTTCGAGAACCTCGAAGACTACAAGTCGCGCATCGCAGACCCTGAACTCGCCATTACCCCGGACTCGGTGATGGTGCTGAAAAACTGCGGCCCCAAAGGCTATCCCGGCATGGCCGAGGTCGGCAACATGGGCTTGCCGGCAAAGCTTTTGGCGCAGGGCGTGACCGACATGGTCCGCATCTCGGATGCGCGCATGAGCGGCACAGCGTACGGAACGGTGGTGTTGCACGTCTCTCCGGAGGCCCGTGCCGGCGGCCCGCTTGCCGTGGTGCGCGAGGGCGACTGGATCGAGCTCGACGCGATGCAAGGGCGCCTGCACCTGGACATCTCCGAGGCCGAGCTCGCATCGCGACTGACCGCATGGCAGGCGGAGCAACGACCCGATCCGGCCGATGCGAGTGGCTACCGCAAGCTCTATGTCGAGCATGTGCTGCAGGCCGACGAAGGCTGCGACTTCGACTTTCTGGTCGGCCAGCGCGGCTCGGTCGTGCCGCGGCATTCCCACTGAGCCACAGCGCGACAGCGCAACAGCGCAACAGACAGCCATAACAATTTCAGGAGACAGCACCATGGACGGCATCCAGATCGTCGGACTCGACAAACCCGTACGAATTGCCGCCGAAATGAAAGGTTCTCACAGCGCCCCGGGATATCACCAGCCGCCGGACCGCAAAAGCATGCACTCGCAGATCGTCCGCGATCTGGGCATGCGCATCGTCTCCGGCGAGTACCGGGTCGGCGACCGTTTGCCGATGGAGGCGTCGCTCTGCGCCACCTACGACGTCAGCCGGCCGGTGTTGCGGGAAGCGACGCGAGTGCTGGTCGCCAAAGGGCTCGTGCTTTCCAAACAGCGTGCGGGTGCCATCGTGCGGCCACGCAACGAGTGGCATCTGCTCGATCCCGACGTTCTGTACTGGCTCATTCAGGCCAAACCACAACCCGAGTTCGTGCAAACGCTGCTGACGGTGCGACGGATCTTCGAGCCGGCGGTGGCGGCACTTGCGGCCAAGGTGGCCAGCGACGAAAGCCTTCAGGGCGTGGCGGAGGCCTATGCCGGCATGGAAGCCGCAAAAACGATAGACGAACTGCTGGAGCCCGACCTGGCGTTCCACCGCCGCATTGCCGAAGCGACCGGCAACGATCTGCTGGCGTATATCGGCAACATGTTGTCGCTGGCGTTGCGCGAATCGATCAAGCTCAGCAGCAAGCTGCCCAACACGCATTCGCTGTCATTGCCGCGGCACAAGGCCATCCTCACTGCCTTGCTCAGCCGGGACTCTCTGGCTGCGCGCCAGGCAACGTTGCTGCAGCTCGAAGAGACGAGGGGAGATCTGTCGGTCATTCTCGATTCGGGGATCGATCTGGCGTAGACCAGCTATGGCGTTCGAACCAGTCTTGAACGGCTGGGGATGGCTAAAACGAAGCGGTCGCCCAGTCAGAAAGACGTTCGAACAGCGTGGTGGGCGGTGCATCGCGTTTCATAGCCGACGACGCGCTGCTTGCGCGCCAGGCTGCTACCGATTCGATCGCAGCGGCGATGCGCTCGGCGTTGCCACTGACGTCCTGACCACTCCGACGAAGTGAGCCGGCGATGGCTCTGAGTTCTCCGGGTGCAAGACGTTTGGTACTGCGCAAGTAGTCCGACAAGGTCAGCACTTTCTTAAAGCGTTGAAATTGGTTGGCGATGGGAAAGCGCGCACGGTGCATGTAACTAATTGTAGTTAGTTTTTGTTTTCTGTCGAGCCGTTGAGTCGAATCATGGCGGCGAACCCAATCAGAAATAATACAATGTATATTATGTTAAATGCCAATTGCGGAAGACGATCGATGCGCACCTGATCGATCCGGCTTCGGGATTCACTGGATTGACCAAGTCATCCCAGGTTCGGATCATGGCCAATGGTCCGACTGCTGGCGATTCTCCTTAGTGCCCTTGTCATGGGCGGCCTGGTCTACGTCTTTGGCGCGTTCGTGCTGTTGGCCATGCCCTTGATCCTCATTGCCATCGTGTTCGCTGAAACGCATGGCCGTCGACAGTCGCGCCAGATGTCTCGCAAGAAGCCAATGGAAACTGAAACCTCTACGACTTCGACAGAGCGCTAACCCGGTAACGCTTTGGCCAAGGAGGCGCGCGAGTTCCTCGCCGGCTGCAACGACACGATCTATACGACGTCGGTCGAAGGCGTCATCAACACCCGGGACGGCGACATTCAATCCTGGAACTGCTGGTCGTCTATCTGCGGTAGCTTGGTGTCTCGTAGCGGGCACGGGCCACGATCTCGAGTGACGCCACGCGGGAACGCTCGACCAACAACGGTTTCTTCCACTCATCGGCGACCTTGTTTCGCTCCGCGACAATTTTTCGAACGAGCAACTTCGTTCCGACCGCCAGCACGAGCGGCCAGCACAGCAGCAACCCCGGACCGACCTCGTCGACCAGGCGCGCCACTCCATAGCCGCTCGCCGATGCCACGACAACGGCTGCGATCGGTAACAGGCCAACGGCGAAAACAATGGCCCAGACTTTGAACCCGATGGCAGTTGCTGTGTAGTGCGGCAGGGTTCCTGACCACGGCTCGGTGTCGTCGAAGGCCGCGCTTCGATCGAATGTCGTCCGGTAGGAAACCGCTCGCTGAGCGCGTTCGACGGGTCGAGAACTCACTCGAGGCCACCTGTTAATCAGGAATCGTTTCATAGCTCACATCCTCCGGATCGGTAGAGTGCTACGCGTGCCAGTGCTCCCGGTTACTAACTCGACGTTCCAGCAAGGCCGAAAAGCGTATTCAGCAGTGTCGGCACTTACGGAACGCGGCACAGCGCGGAAGCGCACACAACCGCGATGGTCGGCCGTTCAAAGTCCAACTGACGGCCGTCGCTTCTTTGACCATCACATAGCACCGTCGCACGACGGCCAGCTACCAGCCGTACCCTTTAGTCGTACAGTGCCTTCGCCTCGACCTCGTACGCGGGATAAGACGCCTTCATCACCGCCCCGTTCAGGATCATTTCCGCCACCAGCGGCCGCGATGCCACCGTACCGTCATAGACACGCGTGCGTATCCAGACCGACTCGGTGCGCGCGCTCTCGCTCAGGGCGACGATCTCTCGCTCCAACTCGTAGTCCTGGTCGACGAACAGCGGCCCCGCGATCAAGCGGATTTCTTGTCCCGCGAACAGTCCGACGGCTGGCTTGCGACCGCTCAGGCCGGACTCACCCGACGTGCTGCCGAGCAGCACGCTGATCATTTCCATCGGAATGATGGCGCGGCCCCATGGCGATTCGGCCCCGTGTTCGCGCGTGTACCAGGCACAGGGTTCCGTGATGACCGCGAGCTTGTCGGCGAGCGTGAAGGGATAGTGGTCGCCCATGTGCTGATCGAACCCCATCCGGATTTTTTCGACCGCAGCACCCTGCTGCCCCACCTTCAGGTCGCGGTTGATCACAAGCCCTGTGGCCGGTCGCAGTTTGGCGATGCGCTGTTGAATCTCATGCGGCACATCGGTCGCATCGCCCACCGAGGCGGTGCCGGTCAGCACCGGTGTCCCGTCGCGCTTCTCTGCGTGGATACGCACCAGACGCGGCGACCCTTCTTCAGGCGACAACGGCAGATCGACAAAGGCACGCACCTCTTCGCCTTCAACCACCATGTTCTGGTAATGCGCGCTGATGCAGCCAGTCTCGAACCACGCCTGGCCAAAGACGTGGAACAGCAACGGGTCGAACTGGCTGAAGTGCGTCGGCCCCTCGATCGGGCCAGCGCGAAGGCCCAGGCCCTCGGCCATGGCATCGTCGTGGATGGATTTGTGCCCGTCGTACTTTTGATCGGCCAGCATCTGGCGCGGCGTGCGCAGTGCACCGCAGAGAGTCGGTGATTGAGTGAAGGGTTTGGTCATGATGTTTCCAGTGCGTTTGCCGCCATCGTAGTCGGGGCCCGATGTCCGCGGACCCACTGTCCCGCCCTTAAAAAACCTTGCCGGGATTCAGCACGTTGTGCGGGTCGAGCGCTGCCTTGATGCGCTGCATCAAGGCAATCTCCTCCGGCGATCGAGTGAACGACAAAAACGGCTTCTTGACGAGCCCGATGCCGTGCTCCGCCGATATCGTGCCGCCCATGCTGCGAACCATTTCGTAGACCAGGACATCGACTTCGGCATGCGGCTGATGCGCGCCCGCAGAAGGTACGTTGACGACGACATGCAGGTTGCTGTCACCGATGTGCCCATAGCAAAGCACGTGCGCGTCCGGCCACTGCGCCTTGACCTCTCGCTGCACGCGATACACCGCCTCGCCCATCAGTGTCGTCGGCAAGCCGATGTCGAATCCGATCACCGCACCGAGCACTTTCGGATACTCCGAGACGCTGTCGCGGAGGGCCCAGAGTTCCTTCGCGTCACGTTCAGACGCACCGATCACCACATCGGTGAGGGCGCCCTCCTCCAGCAAGGCCGAAAGACACGCCTCCAGGTGCGCCGATTCGCCCTCTTCCCTAAAGCCGCTCGCCTCGATGAGCACGTAGACGCCGTGTGCCTCGGCAAAGGGTTTGCGCAGTTGCGGCAGGCCGGCCGTCATGCAGTCCACGAAGCTCGGCCACATCACTTCGAAAGCTGAAAGAGACGGGCCGAGCTTGGCGCGTGCGGTCTTCAGCAAGGTCAGTACGGCCTCGTAGTCGCGGCAGCCGCACATCGCCGTGGCGATTGAAATTGGCTTGGCCTGCAGGCGCAACACGACGCGCGTGATGATGCCGAGCGTTCCTTCCGATCCGATGAACAACTGCTTGAGGTCGTAGCCGGCGTTGTTCTTGATCATCTTGTTGAGCGAGCTGACGATGGTTCCGTCGGGCAATACATATTCGAGCCCGAGCACCTGATCGCGCGCCATGCCGTAGCGGATGACCCGATTGCCACCGGCATTGGTGGACAGATTGCCGCCGATGCTGCAGGAGCCACGTGCACCAAGGTCCAGCGGAAAGTACAGGCCGGCTGCTTCCGCCGCATCCTGTATCTCCGAAAGCCGCGTGCCGGCCAGCACCGTCATCGTACCCATCACCGCATCGATTTCCTCGACGCCGCTCATGCGTTCGAGCGACATCGCCACGCCGCCGGCGACCGGTTGCGCACCGCCTGCCAGCCCGGTGAGGCCGCCCTGTGGGACGAGCGCGATACGCCGCTCGTTGCACAGCGCCATCGCAATCGAGACGTCCTGTGTCGTCCTCGGCCGCACCAGCGCCAAGGGCTGAACCGGCGCGAGCCCGCTCCAGTCATGCCAGTACTTCGGCTCGATCGCTTCGCCGAACGTCACTGTGTTGTCGGGCAGCGCGGATTGGAGTTCGAGTTCGAAGGTAATTGGCATGGTGTTCAGGCTGTTTCGGTAGAGGCCGGCACCGGCGGCCATGCGGTGGCCGGATCGGCGGGCGGGACGGAGGCGAGCAGCAAGCGGGTGTAGGCGTGTTGCGGGTTGGCGAAGACCTCGTCTGTCCTGCCCTCTTCCACGACCTTGCCGGACTGCATGACGATGACGCGCGAGCACAGGTAGCGCACCACGGAGAGGTCATGCGATATCAGCAACAAGGCGATGCCGTGCTCGCGCCCGAGTTCAAGCAGCAGGTTGAGAATCTGCGCCTGGATGGACACGTCGAGGCCCGACACGATCTCGTCGGCCACCACCAGCCGCGGCATCACGCACAGCGCACGGCCGATGTTCACCCGCTGCTTTTGACCACCCGACAGCTGACTGGGAAATCGCTCCAGCGCATCGGACGCCAGGCCGACGTCCTGCAGCAACTGCGATGCGCGCTCCTGCCTCGGCAATCGTTGCAACGCACCGGGGATGTGACCGACCTCGTACGCTTGCGTCAACAAGCGAAACACGCTGCGCCGCGGATTGAGTGCCGAGTGCGGGTCCTGAAAGATCATCTGCACGTGCTCGCGGGTCAGGCGCTGCACGGTCGACGCGGCCTTGGCGCGGTCTTGCCCTTCGATCAGCAGCTCACCGGCGGTGATGTTCTCTGCGCCGACGATCAGCCGCGCGACAGAAGTCTTGCCGCTGCCGCTTTCGCCGACGATGCCGACGAACTCGCCCGGCTGGACTTTGAGCGACACCTGGCTCACTGCATCGGTGTGCACCTGGCGCTGGCCCAGCAGGCCGCGGCGCGCGGTGTAGCGCAGCGTGACGTTGCGCAGCTCGACGAGGGGTGCCGCAGTCGGATCGCCTTGCGGTGCGCGCCAGTTGGCGCTGCCAGCGGCGCTTGTTGAATCGTCTACGGAGGCGACGACATGCGGCGCCACTTCGCACGTATCGGCACAGCGCACCCAATGACCCGGCGAAGACTCACGTAAAGCGCGCACGCCGACTTCGCAGGTCGCATTGCGCGTCGGGCAGCGTGCCGCGAATCGACAACCGCCGAGCGTCGCCAATGCCGAGAGTCCCGGCATCTGACCCCCGAGCATCGGCAGCACCCGCTGAATGCCGTGCACATCGGGCGTCGCATCGTGCAGTGCCCAGGTATACGGATGGCGCGGCTCGCGCAACACGTCTGCGGCCGGTCCGTATTCGACTTGCTCTCCTGCGTACAGCACCGCGATGTCGTCGCACACGTGGGCGGCGAGCCGCAGGTCGTGCGTAATGAGAATGACGGCTGTCTCGTGCTGGCGCTGTTGTTCGGCAAGCAGCGTAAGGATGTGCGCTTGGCTCACTACGTCGAGCGCCGTGGTGGGCTCGTCGGCAATGATCAGCGCAGGATTGGCCACGAACGCCATCGCGATCAACACGCGCTGGCACTGCCCTCCCGACAGTTCATGCGGATAGCGGCGGACCATTTGCTCGGGGTGCGGCAGCTTCACGGAAGCCAGTTGCGCGACGATCAAATCCTTGCGCCGGCTGGCGGCAATGCCCAGCAGCATCAGGTGCTCGTCGAAGGTCTGGCCGATGGTCAACACCGGGTTGAGCGCGGTCAACGGCTCTTGCGGAATGAAGGCGATGCGCCGGCCGAGCAGACCGCGCCATTCGCGTGCGCCGAGCGAAAGCAGGTTCTTGCCATCGAAGTCGATTCGGCCCTGCGTCACCGCAAAGCCCGGCGGCGTGTGGCCCGCGATCAGGCGACCGATCATGCTCTTGCCGGCACCCGATTCGCCGACCAGTCCGAGCACCTTGCCGCGCTGCACCGACAGCGTGATGTCGCGCAGCAATTCGACGGGTTTGCCATCGACCCGCGTGGTCAGCGTGAGGTTCGAGATGGACAGCATCGTCATTCGCTCCGTGTGCGCAAGCGCGGATCGAGCGCAACGCGGATTCCGTCACCCAACAGGTTGCAGCCGAGCACGGTAACGACGATGCAGGCGACCGGCACCAGCATCACCCACGCGGCGCTCTGCATGTCGCTGCGCGCATCGGCCAGCATCTGGCCCCAGGTCGTGATGTCCGGCGGCACGGAAAGGCCGATGAAAGACAGAGTCGCCTCCACGATGATCGCGATGCCCATCTCGATGGAGAACAGCGTGATCATCAGCGGCACCACGGTGGGCAGCACCTCGCGCAACATGGTGCGCAGGTGCGTGAAACCGATGAGCCGTGCGGCCAGCACGTAGTCGCGGCGCCGCGTCACCAGCACGTCGGCCCGCACCACACGAGCGAAGCGCGTCCAGTCGACCAGCACGACCGCAAGGATCACTTTGTCGACGCCAGAGCCGAGCCCTACCAGCAGGATCAACGACAGAACGACCGGCGGAAACGACATCCACAAATCGACCACGTAGCTGATGCCGCGGTCGATCTTGCCGCCGAAGTAGCCGCCGACAACTGCGAGCGTGCTGCCCAGCAGCATCGCGCCGAATGCGGAAACGATCGCCACCAGCAGCGCCACACGGGCACCGTAGACAGCACGCGACAACACGCAGCGACCCAGGCTGTCGGTGCCCAGCGGAAAAGAAGCGTCGCCTTCTGCCGACCACATCGGCGGCGAAAGCATGTGCAGCAGGTCTTGCTCCAGCGGATCGTGCGGAGCGACCCACGGTGCAAAGAGCGCAGCCAGAACGACGAGCAGGAGAATGCCGCCGCCGATCAGCACGCGCGGCTGCGAGGCCAACTGCCTGAGCGCACCGCGCTGCTTTGCAGAGCGACTCACAGCGGCGGGCATCGACACTGGCGCCGGTGATTGCGTCACAGATTCCTCAACTTCGGATTCAGCAAGGCATACAGCACGTCGACGACAACCGTAATAGCCAGCATCAGCACGCAGAAGATCAGCGAGATGCCCTGGATCAACGGCAAGTCATTGCCGCGAACCGCCTGCACCATCAGATTGCCCAGGCCGGGGAAGCCGAAGATCATTTCGACCAATAGCGCGCCGCCGAACAGGAAGCCGAACTGCACACCGATCATGGTAATCGTCGGCAGCGCGGCGTTCTTCAGCATATGGCGCCAGAGAATGCGGGTCTCAGACAGTCCGCGAAGTCGCGCAACTTCGACATAAGGCTCGTTAGCGGCATCGATCAGCCCGGAGCGGAGCACACGGATGACCAGCGGCGCAAAGCTCAACGCGAGTGCGAGTGCAGGCAAGAAGAGATGCGACAGCGCGCTCAGCCAGGCCTGAAACTGCCCGGTAACGAGCAGGTCGATCAAGGCGAATCCGGTAATGCCCGGTAGCGTCACTTCTTGCCCGACGCGGCCGCTGAACGGCAGCACCGGCCAGAGCACACCGAAGACGAGAATCAGCAACAGGCTCCAGAGGAACGACGGAATCGACTGAAGCAAGGTGACGACCAGGTCGGCCGCCGTCTCGCGTTTGCGCTTGTAGAGCACATAGGCGATGACGCCGCCGGGAATGCTGATCATCAATGCCAGCACCAAGCCGACCATGGCCAGTTCGATGGTCGCCGGCAGTGCAGTCACCATCAAGCCGACGACCGGCTGGCGGAAGTTGATGGAGTTGCCGAGACTCCCGCGCGCCGCATCCCAGAGCCAGATCAGGAACTGGACAGGGATCGGTTTGTCCATGCCCATCTGCTGCCGCAACGCTGCTGAATCCGCTGCGGTGGCCGACGGCGGCAGCATCATCGCCAGCGGATCGACGGGCAGCAATCGCAACACCACGAACACCACGAGCGACAGCAACAGCAGCGTGGGAATCGCCACCAGCAGTCGGCGAATCACGATGGTGGAAACGAGTTGGAACACAGGGGCGCGCGTGCCTTGTCAGCGGTATTTGTATTCGACCGGCAACACGTAGCCGTTGTCGAACAGCACCGGCTGCAGCGTCGACGAATACGCGACAGTCGCCACGCCTTGCAGCAGCGGGATCGCCCACGATTTCTCCGAGGACTCCGCGTTGAGTGCCTTGTAGCCAGCCATGCGCTTGGCCTCGTCCACTTCGGTCATCAGCCCGTCGATGCGTGGCGCGAGTGACATGTCTTTCCAGGTCGCGAAGCGCAGGCGCGGGTCGAAGATTCGGCCTGCATAGTTCTCCGGATCGCCCGTGCTGTTGGCCCAGCTGTAGAGCAACACGCCCGTCAGTTTGCCGTTCTGCGCAGCTTCGACGAGCTTGGCCGGTGTAGTTTCTTCGATCGTCGCGTTGATGCCGACTGCCTTCCACATCTGCGCGATGGCGCGTGCCATGTCGAAGTCGTTGGGGAAGGTGCCATTGGTGCTGAGCAGCGTCAGCGCGACCGGATTGCTCGTGCTGAAGCCGGCGGCCTTCAGCTCCTCGATGGCCTTGGCCTTGTTGAATGGAAACTGGAAGTCGCTGAACGACGGCGTGCCTTCCGGCGTCATCACCGACAGCGGCTTGGCCACGCCGCCGTAGAAGGCCTTGGACAACGCGGCCTTGTCGATCGACAGGTGCATCGCGTTGCGCACATGGTCGTTCTCGAACGGCTTCACGTAGTTGGGAATCCGAAGCATGTAGACCTCGGAGAACGGATAGATCTTTGTGACGATGCCGGTCTTGGTGGCGAGACGCTGGACTTCGCGCATCGGCAACTGCACCGCCATCGCCGCCCTGCCCGACTCCACAAGCGCCACGCGCGCCGATGGCTCCGGCACGATCAAAAAGGTGACCTGCTTGATGGCAGGCGCAGCACCCCAGTATTTGTCAAAAGCCTCCAGCACGATACGCGAGCCGCGCTGATGTTCGACCATGCGGTAAGGGCCGGCGCCTATCGGCTTGGCGTTGAAGCCCTCGGCACCGACCTGGGTCATGTAGGCCTTCGGCACGATGTACATCGCCAGGAAGCCCAGGTAGATCGGCCCCGCCGGCGTCGGCCGGCTGTAGACCAGCACGCCTTTGGTGGGCGACTGCACTTCCACATCGGCCAGCGTGTTGAACATGCCACCGACCAGCAACTTCTTGTCTGCCTTCGGGCGTTCGGACAGGCTGTACTTGACGTCGTCCATCGTCATGCGCGAGCCGTCGTGGAACAGGATGTCGTCGCGCAACGTGATCTCGAGTCGCGTCGCTTTGTCGTCGAGCCAGCGCCACTGCTTGATCTGGCGCGCCTCGAGCTTCAAATGTTGTGAGTAGCGCAGTGGCGAATCGAACACCGTGTGATAGATCGCCTGGATCGTCGGGATGGACAAGGCGCCCGGGTCCCACGTGGGCACGTCGACCGGGTACGCGATGGCCAGGTTCGACTTGTCGGTAATCTGCGCATTGGCCAGGTCCCACGGCAGCACGCTGCCGGCCCCCACGGTGAGCGCGCCCAGTACGAAGCTGCGGCGCGATGGTTTCAAAGACGACGGTGCAGCCAGAGACAGTGCTGCGTCTGTCGGGGTTCCCGAGCTCAAGAAATCGTTCATGAAAGTTCTCGCTGATTGGTCTGAAGGAACCGATGGGAAAACGCTTGCAAGCATCGCGCCACTGAAGCGCCCAAAGAGGCGATTGGACAAATGAAAATATACTGTATACAGTTTCCAGATGCAAGAAACGTTCCGTAGGAATCAATGAAAAAAGCAGCGCCGACGATGGCTGCCGCCAGGGCCGCGCCCAAACCACTGGCCCGCGCGGAAACCTTGGGCGACCGCATCTACGACGAGTTGCGCAAGCGCCTGCAGCACACGCCGCTCCAGCCTGAAGAGCGACTTGTCGATGTCGAGGTGGCTGCTGCCTATGGCACTTCGCGCATGCCGGCGCGCGACGCGTTGCTGCGTCTCGTGAACGAGGGCTATCTGGTCGGCACGACTCGCGGCTTCGTGGCGCCGACACTGAGCCTCGACGACGTGCGCGACATTTTCGAAGTACGCCGCCTGCTGGAGCCTGCGGCCATCGCGAGCGTGGCGCCCAACGTGGATGCAGCGGCAAAGCAAGAACTGACGCTGGCACTCAAACGGGCACGCCAGGCGGCCGCGAACAACGACGACGAAGAGATGGCCTTGGCGAACATGGCCTTCCGCCAAGCGTGGCTGAGCCGGGTCAAAAACCAGCGCCTTGCGAACACCATAGGGCGCTTTGTCGACCATGTGCAGACCGTGCGCCTGCTCACACTGGTGAACAAAAAAACCCGACAAGTTGTGGTCGATGGTCTGTCCAAGCTTCACGCGGCACTGGTCAAGCGTGATGCGGCACTCGCCTTCAAGGCTATGGAGCGGTTCATGGCCGATGCACAGGCCGCGTACTTCTCGACGCACGAAACGGTGCACGGCGAAGCCACACCCGCAGCATCTTCCGCACCTGCAACTGCAACTGCAACTGCTGCAACCAAGGCCACTACGGCCCGCAAAAGCCATTCGGCCTCCAGAGATCTCATCGCATGAATCACTTGCACCCGCTCAAAGGCCCCAATCGTTTCAAGCTTGGCGTGTTCTCCGCCAATGCGGACGGAGGCCTCGCCATCACCGACGTGCCGGAGCGCTGGCGCGCGCGGTGGGACGACAACCTCAACGCGGCGGGCATCGCCGACCGCGCGGGCCTGGAGTTCTTTCTGCCCATCGCGCGGTGGCGCGGCTTCGGTGGCAAGAACCATGTTCGCGAGTGGTCCTTCGAGACCTTCACCTGGGCGGCCGGACTCGCTGCGGTCACCAAGCAGATCGGCCTGTTCATGACGGTGCATGTGCCCCTGCTGCATCCCGTGTATGCGGCCAAGGCATTGGCGACGGTCGATCACATCAGCAACGGGCGCGCCGGGCTCAACATCGTCTGCGGCTGGAATCCCGACGAGTTCGCGATGTTCGGCGCCAAGCTCAGCGACGACGCCTATGGCCAGGCGGCGGAATGGCTGGAAGTGATCGAGCGCTGCTATGGCGACCATCAGCCGTTCGACTTCCAGGGCAAGTACTACGCGCTCAAAGGCGTCGTCAGCCGACCTGCGAGCATTCAGGTGCCGCGACCGCTCACCATGAATGCGGCCTTTGGTCCACAGGGGCGCGACTTCGCGGCAAAGAACTGCGACTTCCTGTTCTCGACCTTCTCCAACATCGAAGATGGCCGCAAACACTACGCCGACATCAAGGAGCGTTCCAAGCTGCAAGGCCGCGATGTCGGCATCTACACCGTATGCCACGTCGTCTGCCGCGAGACGCAAAAGGAGGCAGACGACTACTACGAGCGCTATGCGGTAACGCTGGCCGACCATGGCGCCGTCGACAACCACATGGCGCAGAAAAAAGAGTTCTCCAACTCGCACGACAAGAATGCGTTCGACCTCTATCGCAAGCGCTTCGCGGGCGGCGCCGGAACGTACCCGTTGGTCGGCACGCCCGAGAAAATCGTCGAAGACCTGGTCAAGATTTCCAACGAAGGCTATGCCGGTGCAGCGCTCACCTTCGTCAACTACACCGACGAGTTGCCTTTCTTCTGCGACCGTGTGTTGCCGCTTATGAAGCAGGCCGGACTCCGCGTTACCTGAAGCCGTCAAACCACCCATGTTCAATCCCACACAACCCACTCTCAAAGCGCGCATTGCCGGGGGCGACTGCATCGCCGTCTCGTGGCTCGCACTCGGATCGGCCGCACTCGTCGAAGCCGCCGCGCGCGCGCAGCCCGAAGCCATCGTCATCGACATGCAGCACGGCCTCTGGGATCGCCGAGAGCTGGAGGCCGCGATCGGCGTGGTGCCGAGCCACATCCCGGTGATCGTGCGTGTCGCCGAAAACTCGGCCACGGCGATCGGCATGGCACTGGACGCAGGAGCAGAAGGCGTGATCGTCCCCTTGGTCGAAAGCGCCGAGCAATGTCGCCACGCCGTGCGTTGCGCCAAGTACCCGCCGCACGGCATTCGGTCCGCCGGCGGCGTGCGCCCGTTAATGGATTTCGGCGCGTACCTCGAAGGCGCAAAACACATCGCCGTGATGGTGATGATCGAGACAGCGGCCGGCCTGGCCAACGCACGGGAGATTGCTGCCGTCGAAGGACTGGACTTGGTGTTCATCGGGACCGGCGATCTCGCGCTGTCGCTCGAAATCGGTGCAGGCGATGCATCGAAACATGCAGAGGCCTGCGCCGAAATCAAGCACGCCTGCGACGACGCTTCAGTGCCATGTGGCGCCTTCACCGGCACGACCGATGCAGCGCTTCAGCGACGCGAGCAAGGCTACCGGATGGTGGTCGCAGCCAACGACATCGATGTCGTGGTTCAAGGTTTCAAGCGCGCGACCGCAGCCCTTGCATCATGACCATCGATCGCCAGTTCGTGCCGATCCGATCGGGCTGCATTCATATCGCCAGCGCTGGCCAGGGGTTCCCGGTTCTGTTGCTGCACCAGACGCCGCGATCGTGGGACGAGTACCGCGATGTGCTGCCGTTGATCGGTGCGCGCTACCGCGCCATCGCGATGGACACGGCGGGCTTCGGTGATTCGGACGCGTTGCCGGCCGCAGACAACACGATCGAGCGATGGGCCGAAGTCGCTTTCGATCTGCTGGATGCATTGGGCTTGCAACAAGTGGCCGTGGTCGGGCATCACACCGGCGCGGCCGTGGCCCTGGAGATGGCGGCGAGCCGGCCCGAACGGGTCAGTGCGCTCGTGTTGTCGGCATGTCCTTTCGTCGACGCGCCACGCCGTGCAACGCACCACGGCAAGCGAATCATCGACGAGGTCGAGCGCAAGGCCAGTGGCGAACATCTGACCGAGTTGTGGCAGCGGCGCATGCCCTTCTATCCGCCTGGCGACATCGCTCTTCTCGAACGATTCATCGCCGACGCATTGAAGGCAGGCCACCTCGCCGTCGAAGGCCACCGCGTGGTAAATCGCTATGCGATGGAGACAAGAGCGCCACTGGTGACCAGCCCGACACTGGTGATCGCGCCGACCGAAGACCCGCATGCTTTTCCGGCAGCGCCAAGGGTCGCACAAGCCATCGCCGGCAGCCGGCTGCTGAACATCGAGCACGGCATGGTGCCGCTGCCCGACCAGATGCCTGAAGTCTTTTCCGAAGCCGTGATGGAGTTCCTCGCGACATTGAAATTGTCCGGCTAGCCGAAAGCGCGCAGTTCTTCTGCATAGAGCAATTCAGCCCAGTCCGGTATCGCGCTGGCAGTCGCGGTGATGCGCCCTGCCTTGAAACTCAGAATGCGCTGCGGTGAGACGTTGAGCTGCGAGTTGTCGAACACAAAGGCGAAGTCGGCGCGCAGCACCGCTTGGCGGATCAATGGCTGATTGCGGTCGTAGCGCTTGCGGATCTTGTCTTCGGGCACATCGTGTCCGCCCTCGCCTACCCTTAACGCCACTCGGCTGACCGACAACTCAGGCTTGCCTACGTTGACGTGGTAAAGCACGACTCGAAAGCCGACACGCCTGGCGTCATCGACTAATTCCAGTTTCGACGGATGCGAGAACACCGATTCAGAAACGAAGCTGAGTCCCTGCTTGAGCGCCAGCCGCCGCCGGTTTTCTGCGATGCTGGCCGCGGTGTACGCCGCAGACATGGACGCGTCGCGCAGTTCTTCGCGCTGGATCAGGTCGGCATTGATGAAAGGCGCCTGGATACGAGGTGCGATCGCCAGCTCGTAGAGCGTCGACTTGCCGGCGCCGTTCGGTCCGGCCAGCAAAAACATCGTTGCGCGGCTCACCGGCCGCCGGTTGGCCGGACTGCTTTGCCGAACTCCAGGTTGCCGTCGTCATCGAGGCCCACGCCGAGACCCTTTCGTTGCCGCTTGCGCCAGAAATCCTGTTCAACCGCGGTGGCTGGAGCGTCACCCATGCGTTCGATGAAGGCGTCCTGCTCGGCATCGCCGAGGGTGTCGAGCGCCAGCGGCTCAAGACCGCGCAGCGCCAGGTCGACCTTCGAATAGCCGATGGTCGGATCGCGTTCGATCGCGCGGCCGATACGGATCCAATGCTCGGCCTGCCCCGAGATCGACCGGCTGTTCACCCGCGCAGCATCGCGCAAGGCGTCCATTTCTAGATCGGAAATCTTTACGGCTTGTGCCATCATCGCTCCAGCGGTTCCTTAATGAAACCTTGGATTTAATTATGGCACCACGATTCAAATTGCGCTTTCAGGCCGACCCCTCGATCTGGCCGGCTGGCCGTCCCAGGTCTGCGGCCCCACGCCGCGCTCGCGCAGCTTGAATTTCTGGACCTTGCCGTTCTCGGTGCGCGGCAGGTCGGGCAGCACGTCGATGTAGCGCGGCACCGCGAAGTACGGCAGCCGGCTCGTACAAAACTCGATGAGATCAGTGAGGTCGATCTGCACACCCTCGCGTGCCACCAGCGCCGCCATCACTTCGTCTTCCGCCAGCTCGGAGCGCACCGGGTATACCGCGCAAGACGCCACATCCGGATGGCTTGCCAGCACCTGCTCGACCTCGAAAGACGAGATGTTCTCGCCGCGACGGCGGATCGCGTCCTTGATGCGATCGACGAAACGGAACGCCCCGTCGGCATCGCACACTACGCGGTCGCCGGTGTGAAACCAGAGATTGCGCCAGGCCTCGACGGTTTTCTCCGGCATGTTGAAGTAGCCGCTCGCGAAGGCGTAAGGCTCGTCTGCACGCAGCAGCAATTCGCCGGCCTCGCCGTCCGGCACGGGCGCATCGTCTTCGTCGGCGACACGCGCCTCGAAGCCCTCGCGCAGCCAGCCCATCACACCGCCGCGCGGCGACGCCGGCGCGGTGGCGATGGCGAAGTTGGTCTCGGTCGAGCCATAGCCTTCGAGCAAGGTCACGCCAGTACGCGCCTTGAAAGCCTGCCCCGCTGCCGATGGCACGCCGGGCCCGAGCCCGATGCGGACCGAATGATTGCGCTCTCCGTCACCCTCGGGCTGGGCCAACAGGATGGGCACCATCGCGCCGAGCAAATAGACCACTGTCGCGCCGTTCGCGCGCATCGACGGCCAGAAGCCCGATGCCGAGAAGCGTGATTCGAACACCACCTCGGCACCCGTCAATGCAGCCTGCGCGAAGGTGTTGAGTGCATTGATATGAAAGAGCGGCAGCGTCGTGCAGAGCACGTCGTCGCGGCCGACACCCAGCACTTCGGCGCTGTTCACGCCCCACCAGAAGTACTGCGCGTGCGGGCAGATCACCCCTTTGGCAGGGCCGGTGGTGCCCGAGGTGTAGAGGATGGCGAGCGGGTCGCCGGGGTGCACGGTGGCGGGCGGATGGGCTTGCGCGCTTTCGGCGCCATGGACGCCTTCTGGATAGCGGGAGACACGCACGCCGGGCGGCAGCTCGCGGGACGCAACGATCGCTCCCACCTCGCCCACATCGCCGACCACCCAAATCTCGCGCAACGCCGTGCGGCCGAGGTTTGCCATCTTCAGCCGCTCGACGCAACCGGCACCGATCACCAGCAGCTTTGCCTCGCTGTTCGAAAGGACGTATTCGATCTGCGGGCCCATCGATGCCGTGTTGACCGGAACGACCACCGCGCCGAGCCAGCCCGCACCAAGAAAAGTCTCGATGAACTCGATGCAGTTGCCCGCCATTACTGCGATGCGTTCGCCTCGCACCACGCCGGCCTGCGCGAGTGCGGCCGCCCGGACGGCAGCCGCTGCGGCGGCGTCTCGATGCGCCCATTGCCGGCCCGCCACCTTCAACAGCGGCCGCGCGCCGAACAGCACGGCCTGCCGCTTCAGCATCGCCGGCAAGGTGCGTTGCGCGGGCGGCAGCGCGCGTAGCTCACTCGTCATCGTGCGTGCCTCCGCCGAGGTAGGTCGCCTGCACGCGCGGGTCGCTCGCCAGTTCAGCCGACGCGCCGGAGAGCGCGATCTCGCCGGTCTCCAGCACGTAGCCGTGGTCCGACGACTCGAGCGCGGCGCGCGCGTTTTGCTCGACCAGCAGGATAGAGACGCCATCGTCGCGCAGCGAGCGCACGATGGCGAGGATGTCGCGCACGATCAGCGGCGCCAGGCCGAGGCTCGGTTCATCGAGCATCAAGAGGCGCGGTGCCGACATCAGCGCACGACCGACCGCCAGCATCTGACGCTCGCCGCCAGAAAGCGTGTCGGCGCGTTGCGAGCGGCGCTCCGCCAGCCGCGGAAACCGGTCGTACACCGACTGCAGTTGCCGCTTCATCGCATCGCTGCGCAACTTCTTCGCGTAGGCACCGAGCTGCAGGTTGTCGAGCACCGTCAGCTCGCCGAAGAGCTCGCGTTTTTCCGGCACCAGGCACAGGCCGCGTTCGACGCGCGATTCGACATCGAGCCCGTGCAGGTCTTCGCCCTCGAAGCGCAGCGCGCCTTTGCTCGGCAGCAGGCCCATGGCCGCGGCCAGCAGCGTGGTCTTGCCCGCACCGTTAGGCCCGATCACCGAGATGATCTGCCCCGGTTGCAGGGCGAGCGAGACGCCTCGCACGGCCTCGACCTGTCCGTAGCCGACATGCAGCTCGCCGATTTCCAACATGGCCGTCATACGACGCTCCCCAGGTAAGCCGCCTGCACGCGCTCGTCCGCGCGCACCACGGCGGGCACGCCCTCGACCAGCTTCGAGCCGAAGTTCATCACCACCAATCGGTCCACCAGTTTCATCACGAAGTCCATGTCGTGCTCGACGATGAGGATGGTCACGCCCTCCTCGCGCAGTTTGCGAAGCAACGCGCCGAGCGCCATCTTTTCCTTGCGACGCAAGCCGGCCGCGGGTTCGTCCAGCACCAGCAACACCGGGTCGGCCGCGAGTGCGCGCGCGATCTCCAGAATGCGCTGGGTGCCCAGCGGCAGGCTGCCGGCCATCTCGTGCGAGCGGTCGCCCAGGCCGATGCGATCGAGCTGGCGCTGTGCTTCCTGCAGCACCTGTTGTTCTTCGGCACGGTCGAGCCGGAGCCCGGCCTTGAGCACGCCGGCACCGGTCCGCGCATAAGCACCCAGCGCGACGTTGTCGAGCAGGCTCATGTGCGGTCGCAGCTTCACGTGCTGGAAGGTGCGCGCCAATCCGAGTCGCGCAACCTGGCGTTGCGGCAGGCCCGCGATGTTCTGGTCCATGAAGCGCACCTGGCCCGAAGTCATCGGCAGGGTGCAGGTCAGCAGGTTGAACATGGTCGACTTGCCCGCGCCGTTGGGGCCGATCAGTCCGATGATCTCGCCCGCTGCGACGTCGAAGCTCACCTCGTTGACTGCGATCAATCCACCGAAGCGCTTGACCACGCCCTGCACCGACAGGATCGGTGTGCCACGACCCGGCAGCGTGCGTTGCGCCAGCGGCGTGACCGGCTTGACCGGCGCCGTCGACGGCAGCGCTGCCCAACGCCCGCGCGTCCATCGGCGCACGAAGCCCATCAGGCCACCACGCGCGAAGTGCAGCAGCAGGATGAACACCGCGGCAAAAGCGATGGCTTCGAGCTGCCCTGCGCGTTGCGTGAGCAGCGGCAACAAGTCCTGCAGGCCGTTCTTCAGCAGCAACACCAGCGCTGCACCGACCAGCGCACCCACCAGTTGACCGAGCCCACCGGCCACCGCCATCAGCAGGTACTCGATGCTCGCGCGCACGTCGAAAGGCGATGGGCTCACGAAGCGGTTCATGTGCGCATAGAGCCAGCCGGCGAGACCTGCGAACAGCGCCGCGGTGACGAACAGCGTGAGCCGCACGCGGTAAGCATCGGCACCCACGCTCGCCAGCAGCGTGGCACCGCCGCGCAACCCGCGGATCGCACGGCCGGGTCGCGAACTCAGCAGGTTGCGGCTGAACAAAAAGGCCAGCCCGACCAGTGCCCAGATCAGGTAATAGATGGCGCGCGGCTCGGCCAGCGACCAGCCCGCGATCCGCAGCGGCGGGATGTTCGAGAGCCCGGTGTGGCGCCCGAGCGCCTCGACGTTACCGAACAACATCGCGATCGACAGGCCCCACGCGATCGTGCTCAGCGAAAGAAAGTGCCCGCCCAGGCGCAGCGTGAGCATGCCGATCGCGAGGGCCGAGATTCCCGTGAGCGCCAGCGCGAACAGGAGCCCGATCCACGGCGACATTCCCTGCGTGGTCGTGAGCCAGGCACTGGCATACGCCGCGATGCCGACGAAGGCGGCCTGCCCGAAAGAGGTCGACCCGCCGATGCCGGTGAACAGCACCAGCCCGAGCGCGACCAGCGCGCCGATGCCTACATCATTGAGCAGCGACACGGTGAAGTTGCCGGCCACCAGTGGCACCAGCGCGAGCAGCAGCACGATGGCCGCCGTCATGAACATGCGGTTGCGCGGTGTCATTCGTCCACCTCTTCCTGCTCTTCTTCCTGATGGCGCGACAGGTACGAGCGCAGCATCAGGACGGGGATCAGAAGGCTGAACACGATCACGTCTTTCAGTGCGCCGCTCCAGAACGATGCGTAGCTTTCGACCAAGCCGACGGCGAGTGCGCCGAGGGCGGTCACCGGGTAGCTCACCAGCCCGCCGATGATCGCGGCGACGAAGGCCTTGAGGCCGATGATGAAGCCCGAGTCGTAGTACATGGTGGTCACCGGCCCGATCAGGATGCCGATGAGTCCGGCGAGCAGCGATGCGCTGCCGTACGCCATGAGGGCGGTGCGTGCCGGCCGGATGCCGACCAGCCGCGCACCGACGCGGTTCACCGCGGTCGCGCGCAGCGCCTTGCCGGCGACGGTGCGTTCGAACACCAGAAAGAACAGCCCGCTCAACACGATGGCGGAGCCGACCATCAGCAGCACCTGCCCGCTCACCACGAAGCTGTCGCCCAGCGTGAACACGCCGCTTGCCAACGGTTCGGTGCGCGAACCTTCGGGGCCGAAGAACAGCAGGCCGAGTCCCGACAGAAGGAAGTGCAGTGCGAGCGAGACGATCAGCAGCACCAGCACCGACGCATCGGCGATCGGCTGGTAAACCACGCGCGCCAGCAGCGGCGTGATCGGCACGATGAGCAGCAGCGTCGCGGCGATCTGCACCAGCGCCGGCATGCCCGGCCGTGCCGCCAGCCAGGCCAGCAGGCACGGCACGAGAGGCAGCACACCCCAAGCGAGCAACGCCTTGGGCATACGCGCCACTTCGCCACGGCGCCACAGGCTGCCGAGTTCGGTGGCGGTCGCCAGCACGGCCAGCACCGCCACCAGGCCGATGGTCGGCGGCACGCGGCCGGTCTGGAAAGCGGCGAGCGTGAGCGCCGCGAACGCGGTCACGTCGCCGAAGGGCACGAAGACCACGCGCGTGACCGAAAAGATCAGCACCAGGCCCAGGCCCGCGAGCAGGTAGACCGAGCCGTTGGCCAGCCCGTCCATCGCCAGGATGAGCGCGACGTCCCAGGTCATCGGGTCATCCTTTGCGTCTGCATCGCTCGTGCTTTGCCGAGTTCGCCGCGTCCGCTCAAGGGGCCAGCTTCCACTGGCCGTTGTCCAGCTTGACGATCACGCGAGCGCGCTCGTCCACGCCGTAGAGCGCGCCGGGCTTGAAGTTGTAGACGCCGTGCGTACCGACGATTTCCTTGCTGCTGAGAATTGCATCGCGCAGGGCTACGCGGAATTCCGGCGTGCCCGGGGCGGCCTTGGGCATGGCGCGCGCGGCAGCGTCGAGGAACACCAGCCACGCGTCGAACGAATAGGCCGAGAACGCATCGGTGGTGGGCGCGTTGTTGACCTTCTGGTACACCGCGCGGAACTCAAGCGCGATCTTCTTCGTCGGGGCGCTGTCAGGCAATTGTTCGGCCACGATCACCGGGCCGGTCGGCATCAGCGAGCCCTGCGCCGAAGCACCGGCCACCCGCACGAAGTCCGGGTTGATCAGGCCATGCTGGCCGTACACGCCGCCCTTGAAGCCGCGCTCGGCCAGCGCCAGATAGGGCAAGGCGCCCGGCGTGCCGGCGCCGCCGGTCATGACCGCGTCGGGACGCATGGCGACGATCTTCAGCACCTGCCCGGTCACCGACGAGTCGGCCCGCGCATAGCGCTCGTTGCTGAGTACTTTGATGCCGGCAGCCGGTGCGGCCTTCATCAGCGCGTCGTACACGAGGTCGCCCCAGACGTCCGAGAAGCCGATGTAGCCGACCGTCTTCACGCCGTTGCGCTTCATGCGCTCGACCACGGCATCGACCATCAGCTGGGTCGGCTGCGCCACGGTCACGGCCCACGGGTTCTCGATCGGGTCCCACGAGATCGGCGTGAGCGCGATCATCGGCGTCTTGCTGTCGCGGCCGACCTGGGCGATGGCCACGGCCGACGGCGCACCCGAGGTGCCCATCAGCACGTCGACCTTTTCTTCTTCCACCAGCTTGCGCGCATTGCGGCCTGCCGCCGTCGGGTCGGAGCCGTCGTCCAGCACGACCAGCTGGATCTTCACGCCGTTGAGTTCGCCCTTGTATGCCAGAGCGGCCTGCATGCCTTTGGCATACGGAATGCCGATCGACGAGTTGGGGCCGGAAAGCGAGGTGCTGAGTCCGACCTTGAGGTCGGCCGCCAGCGCGGTCATCGCAAAGCCGACGGCCAGTGCCGCTGTGAGCGCGCCGCGTGTCAGGGTCGGGATCAGGTGCTTCATGGTGTCACTCCTCTTGGGTTGGATTGAAAAATGGAAAGGGGATTTCAGGTGGACGTTTCGGATGCGGATGCCATGTAGCGGGACCATGCGCGGAACTGGTTGCGCATCAACAGCTCATTGGTGCCGTTGGTGGTGACGGTGCCTTGCCCGATCTCGGCCGCGTCGAAATTGCGGTGCAGGCTGACCCAGTCGTTGCCGTTGGCCGCAAGGCCGCGCTGCATGCTTTCGAACAGGTGCACGTCGTCGTGCGCGACGACAGACATGGGCGAGAAGACGAGCCGGTTGTAGGTCATCGCGCGCTGAAACAACACCTCGGGTGCGCCTGCGGCACGGAAGCTCCAGGCTTCGATCAACGTGCGATTCGTGGCCAGTGGCCGGATCACGCGTACGGCCTGCGGCGAGCCCTTGACCGACAGGCTCGGATAGAAAACCGAGTTCTGCGGCGATCGCTCCAGGATGTCGGCCGCGCGCTGTTCGCCATGCGCCGCACGCATCGCCGCTTCGTATTCCGGCAGCTGCGCATAGCCCGAGTGAATGCTGAAGTTGACGCCCAGGATGCTGTGGCCGTTGGCGAACACACGGCCGCCCATCTTGTCGAAGAAATCGTAGCCGGCACCGAACGGCAGGATCTGTTCCATCGCCATCGGCTTGGGCTCGTCGGCATCGTGCGTCGCCCAGACCGACTTCGCAGCCTGTGTCGCCGACTCGTGCGTCGACATCGGATGCACGGTGTCGTTGATGTTCTCCAGGTACATCTTCCAGTTGCAATGGATGATGCTGCGCAACACGCCGCCGCCGACGGTCAGTTTGCCCTCGGGGGAGCGGTCGACCATGTTGTCGATGGCCTGCTTGACGTCGCCGAAGAAGCTGTCGAAGTCGATGCCCTCGTCGGCCATTCGCACGAAGACGAAGTCGCGGTAGACCACGGTGTTCCTGACTTCGACCAGGCCCTGGCCGGATTCGCACTCGGTCAGGCGCGTGCCTTCGTAACCGCCCTTCAGCGGCATGCCGAGCGGTGCGCCATCGAGCTTGTAGGTCCAGGCGTGATACGGGCAGCGAAAGAACTTGCCGGTGTTGCCGTGTTCGTCGGTGACGAGGCGGCTGCCTTTGTGGGCGCAGCGGTTGTAGAAGACACGGACAAGGCCATCGGGTTGGCGGACCAGCATGACCGGTTTGCCAGCGAGTTCCAGGGCCCAGTAGTCACCGGTGTTCGGTACTTGACTCGTGTGGCCGGCGTAGAGCCATGTGTTCGCGAACAGCCGCTCTTGCTCCAGTGCGAACAGCTCGTCGCTCAGGTAGAGGTCGCGGTGGACACGGTCTTGTTCGACTAATGCAGCTATGGCTTGTGGGTTGTCGCGGTAGTTCGACATGTCAGGGGCTCCGGAACTGGGTGCGGGTGCATTCGTTGGCTCGTGCCGAGGCCACCGATACGGGCGCTGCGCGATCCCACCCCGTGCGCCACAGACGCACCACCAAACAACGAGAACGAGCGCCGGTCTTCATCTCAAGGAGCCAGCTTCCACTGACCCTTTTGCATCTTCACCATGACCACGCCACGCTTGTCGGAGCCGTAACGGTCGTCCGGCTTGAAGTTGTAGACGCCGTGCGTGCCGACCAGCTCCTTCGTGCTCATGATCGCGTCGCGCAATGCCGTGCGGTAAGCCGGTGTGCCCGGCTCGCCCTTGGTGCGCTTGGCTGCATCGCCGAGCAGCAGGTACGAGTCGTAGGTGTACGACGAAAAGGCGTCGTTGGGTGGCGCGCCGTTGACCTTTTGGTAGGCGGCGCGGAAGTTCATCGACACGGCACGAATCGGGTTGTCGGCGGCGATCTGGTCGGCCACCAGCACGGGGCCGCTCGGCACTTGCAGACCTTCTATGGAGGCGCCACCCACCCGCACGAAGTCGGCGTTGATGAGGCCGTGGGTGCCGTAGAGCTGACCTTTATAGCCGCGCTCTGCGAGTGCCAGGTACGGCAGCGCGCCGGGGGTGCCGGAGTTGCCGGCGAACACCGCGTCGGGGCGCAGCGCGGTGATCTTGAGGATCTGGCCGGTGACCGATGCGTCGGCGCGCGCATAGCGTTCGTTGGCGACGATCTTGATGCCGGCGGCGTCGGTGCTCGTCTTCAGCGAGTCGTAGGCCAGGTCACCGAGCGCGTCGGAAAAACCGATGTATGCAACCGTTTTCACGCCTGCCTTCTGCATGCGCTCGACCACCGCCGAGACCATCAGCGGGAAAGATTGCGACACCGTCACGGTCCAGGTGTCGGCGCCACCGGCGATCGTGACCGGGGTCGGCGAGATCAGCGGCACGTTGAGTTCTTTCGCGACCGCGGCGATGGCCATGGCACCGGGCACGCCGGAAGTGCCGATGAGCACGTCGACCTTGTCTTCGACCACCAGCTTGCGCGCATTGCGGCCGGCCGTCGTCGGGTCCGATGCATCGTCGAGCACGATGAGCTCGACCTTGTGGCCGGCCAGCATCGGACTTTCGGCGATGGCAGCGCGGATGCCTTTTTCATACGGGATGCCGAGTGCGGACACCGGGCCGGAGAGCGAACTGATGAAGCCGATCTTGAGGTCGGCGGCCATCGCGGCGGCCGAGAGTCCCATGGCGATGCCGAGTGCGACGGCAGTGCGGGTCATGCTTTTGAACGGTGTCATGGGTGCCCTTTCAGATGAATATGAAGTTCGAAACATTGAGGTGTCAACAATATCGGCGTGTCTTGGCGTCGAATTCGAAGCATGGATGTCAGTACGGCGCTTTCATCGGGAAAGCTGGTCCTGGTGCTTGCCGGCGAGGCCAAGGTAGGCCTCGACGACACGCGGGTCTTGCGCCAGTTCGGCGGCCGGGCCGTGCATGCTGATGGCGCCGGTTTCCAGCACATAGGCGTAGTCGGCGACCTGCAGCGCGGCACGTGCGTTCTGCTCCACCAACAGGATCGAGACACCGCGCCCACGCAGCGCCGCGATGATGCGAAAAATCTCGCGCACGATCAGCGGCGCGAGGCCGAGGCTGGGCTCGTCCAGCATCAGCAGTCGTGGTTTGGCCATGAGGGCGCGGCCGATCGCGAGCATCTGGCGCTCGCCGCCCGACAGCGTGCCGGCCAGCTGCTCTCGCCGCTCCTGCAGGCGCGGGAACAGACCGTAGATTTCCGTCAGCGTTTCCGCACTGTCGCGCAGGCCACGGCGATGCCGGTCGAAAGCGCCCAGCGCGAGGTTGTCCTGCACGCTCATGCCGGCGAAGAGCTCGCGCTTTTCAGGCACCAGCGTCATGCCGGCGCGCACCATCTGCTCGACCTGCGGAGAGTGGTGCACGGTGCCGTCGAGCACGATCTCGCCGCGCGACGGCAGCACGCCCATCACGGCAGAAAGCAGCGTGGTCTTACCGGCGCCGTTGGGGCCGATCACCGTCACGATGCGGCCGGTGCCGACCTCGATGTTGGCTTTGACCAGTGCATCGACCTTGCCGTAAGAGACGGTCAGGTCGCGCACTTGGAGCACGTTGGCTGTCATGCTTCGACCCCGCCCAGGTAAGCCTCGAGCACCGCCGGATTCTTCTGCACCTCGTCGGGCAAGCCCTCTGCGATCTTCTGGCCGAAGTCCATCACCACCACGCGATCGACCAAGCCCATCACGAAGTCCATGTCGTGCTCGACCAGCAGGATCGCCATGCCCTCCCCGCGCAGCTTGCGCAGCAAGTCGCCCAGCGCTTCCTTCTCGCGATGGCGCAGGCCGGCGGCGGGCTCGTCGAGCAACAGCAGGCTCGGGTCGCTGGCGAGTGCGCGGGCAATCTCCAGCGTGCGCTGCTGGCCCAAGGCGAGCGAACCTGCCTCGTCGAACATGTGGTCCTTCAAGCCGACACGCTCGACTTGGTGCGCAGCCTCGGCCATCAGGCGCGCCTCTTCGATCCGGTCGAGCCGCCACGCTGCCGCCAGCACGCCGCGCTTGCCGCGCAGGTGGGCGCCGATGGCCACGTTTTCCAGCACGCTCATCTCGGTCATCAACCGCACATGCTGAAAGCTGCGGCTCAGGCCCAGCTTGGCGATGGCACGCGAGCCGCGGCCGGCGATCGACTGTCCGCGAAACATGACCTGGCCCGACGTCGGCGTGTCCACGCCCGACAGCTGGTTGAACATCGTGCTCTTGCCCGCGCCGTTGGGGCCGATGAGCGCGAGGATTTCGCCGGCATGCACCGTGAGGTCCATGGCGTCGTTGGCAATGAGTCCGCCGAAGCGACGCGTGACCGCCCTGGCCTGGAGCACGACCTCGCCACGGGGTGGCATCGGCCGGCGCGGTAGCGGCTCGGCTGTCAGCGACACGCTGCGTATGCGCCCGGCTTTCGACTTGGGCAGCAGCTTCGTCATGCAGCGTGTGACCAGGCCCCAGAGTCCCGATCGCGAACGCTGCAGCAGCAGGATCAGCAGCGCGCCGAAGACGATCATCTCGAAGTTGCCGCTGCGGCCCAGCAGGCTCGGCAAGATGTCCTGCAGCCATTGCTTCGACACGATGATGACGCCAGCTCCGAGGAACGCGCCCCACACCTGGCCGGCACCACCCACCACCGCCATGAACAGGTAGTCGATGCCGTACTGCAGGCTGAATGGCGACGGATTGACGAAGCGTTGCAGGTGCGCATACAGCCAGCCCGACGCACAAGCTTGCAGCGCGGCGATGACGAAGATCACCATGCGCGAGCGCGCCGTGTTCACGCCCATCGCCTCGGCCATCACCACTCCCCCCTTGAGCGCACGGATGGCGCGGCCCTGGCGCGAGTCGAGCAGGTTCTGCGTGGTCAACGCCGCCACCAGCACGAAGGCCCAGATGAGGTAGTACATCTGGTTGGCGCTTTCCAGCTTGACCCCGAACAGCGAGATCGGCGGGATGCCCGGCAGGCCGGTTTGTCCGCCCAGTCGATCGAAGGTGCCGAACAGGTAGTAGAGGCTCAGGCCCCATGCGATGGTGCCGAGCGGCAGGTAGTGGCCCGACAGCCGCAGTGTGAGCGCGCCCAGCACCAGCGCGACCGCCAGCGTCAGCAACAGGCCGGCGACCAGCGCGATCCACGGCGAGTGCTGGGCCCAGGTGAACGTCTCCGGCACCGGGATCACGCCGGTCGATAGCGCAGCCGTCGTGTAGGCGCCAATACCGACGAACGCGGCCTGCCCGAAGCTGGTGAGGCCGCCGACGCCGGTCAGAAGCATGAGACCCAACGCGACCAACCCGTAGAGGCCGATGTAGTTGAGCAGCGTGACATAGAACGGCGGCACCACCAGCGGCGCGACGACGAGCAGCAGCACGAAGATGCCGAGTCCGATGAATGAGCTTTTAGCGCTCATTCCTCGTCCTCCACGTGCTTGCTGGTGAGCGACAGCCACAGCAGCACCGGGATGATCAGCGTGAAGACGATGATCTCCTTGTAGGTGCTGGCATAGAAGGCCGAGAAAGCTTCGATCAGCCCGACGACCACCGCACCGATGGCCGCGATCGGATAGCTCACGAGCCCACCGATGATCGAGCCGATAAATCCCTTCAGGCTGATGATGAAACCCGAGTCGTAGTAGATGGTGGTCATCGGCGCGATGAGCACGCCCGACATCGCGCCGATCAGCACGGCCAGGGAAAAAGTGGCCTTGCCGGCGAACACCGGCGAGATGCCCATGAGCCGCGCGCCCATGCGGTTCATCGCCGCGGCGCGCAGCGCCTTGCCATACAAGGTGCGGCCGAACATCAGGTAGAGCGCGCCGATCAGCAACAGCGCGACCGCGATCACGCACAGCGTCTGCGCCTTGATGCGAACGCCACCGACCTCGATGATCGCGTCGACCAGCGGCGTGGTGCTCGCACCGCCAGGCCCGAAGACCAGCAGGCCGACGCCCACCATCGACACATGCAGCGCGATCGACACGATCAGCAGCACCAGTGCCGGCGCATCGGCGATCGGCTGGAACACCAGCCGATACAGCAGCGGACCGAGCGGCACCAGCAAGGCCAGGGTCAACGCAATCTGCAGCGGCATCGCCATCGTGGCGAGCGGAAGCTTGTAGACCGCCAGCAGCATCAGCAACGGATAGAGCAGCTTGCCCGCGAACATCCAGCGCAGCGGCACGGCGCGCTCGCTGCGCATCAGCAGCAGCGCCACGTCGACCGCGGCCGAAGCCGCGAACAGCAGCGTCACCAGCCACGCCACCGCGCTGGGCTGGCCAGCCTGGATGGCCGCCATGGTCAATGCGCCGTAGGCGACGAACTCGCCTTGCGGAATCAGAAGCACGCGCGTCACGGTAAAGACCAGCACGATCGACAAGGCCAGCAGCGCATAGATGGCGCCGTTGGTGATGCCGTCCTGGCCCAGGAGAACTGCAATCTGGAGATTCATGCGGTGACGCGCTTTGCTCTTTCTTCGCCTGCGCTGCTTACTTCAGCAGCTTCCAGTTGCCATCCTTGACAGTGATCAGCTCGCGGCCGCGATCGTCGAAGCCGCTGTGATCGGCCGCCGTCATCGTGTACACGCCCTGCGTCGCGACCAGCTCCTTGGTCTGCTCCAGCGCGTCGCGCAGTGCCGCACGGAACTCCTTGGTGCCGGGCTTGGCCTTTTGCGCAGCGATGGGTATCGCCTTTTGCAGCAGCAGGCCGGCGTCGTAGACGTTGGCGCCAAAGGTGGCGGGCTTGCTGCCATTGAGCTTTTCGTAGGCCGCGATGTAGTCGATGGCCATCTTCTTGGACGGGTTGCTGTCGGCGATCTCGGGCAGCACCAGCATCAGGCTGGCGGCCAGGATCGTGCCTTCGACCTTCTTGCCGCCGAGGCGCAAGAAGTCGGGCAGCGCAGCGCCGTGCGTCTGGAAGATCTGGCCCTTGTAGCCCTGGTCGAATAGCGTGGTCTGCGGCAACACCGTCGGGCCGCCGGCGGCGGCGATCAGCACCGCATCCGGGGCAGCGGCGAGCACCTTCAGGCTCTGCGCGGTGACGGAGGTGTCGGTGCGCAGGAAGCGTTCGGTCGCGACGATCTTGATGTCGTTCTTGGCAGCGAGTTCGCCCATCACCTTGACCCAGTTCTCGCCGTACGGGTCGTTGAGCGCGATGACGCCGAGGGTCTTGATTTTCATCTTGACCATCTGGCCGACCAGCGCCTTGGCGATGATGTCGTCGTTCTGCGTGGTCTTGAAGACCCACCTCTTGGCATCGGTCATCGGCAACACGACCGCCGCCGTACCGACCGGCGCCAGCATCGGCACGCCGGCGTCGGCGATGAACTGGATCACGCCCATCGCGTTGGGCGAACCGCTCGGGCCGATGAGCGCGTCGATGTTCGACTCGCTGATGAGCTTCTTGATCTCGGTCACCGAATTGGTGGAGTCGCTGGCGTCGTCGCGCGAGATGTACTCGACGGTGAGGTCACCGATCTTGGTTGGCAGCAGCGGCACCGTGTTCTTTTGCGAAATACCGACCAGCGCGGTCGGTCCGGTCGAAGATGTCACGACGCCGATCTTCACCTGCGCCAGCACGGGCGCCGCGAACGTTGCGATGGCCGCGAAGAGGGCGAGCGCCGTCAGGGACTTGTGTGACTTGAGAGGTTTGCTGGGCATGGAAAAGAACTCCAGGTTGAGAAGAAACTGAACAGAGCAAGAAACGGTGCAACGCGCGTTGCTCGAAAGAAAAGTCGAAGTCGAAGGCACGGTAAATGTCTCTGTAGACATCACAAGGCAAGGCTGCCGACACTGGTGCCGCCGCAAACGTACAGCACCTGGCCGGTGACGAATCCATTGGCCGGGTCGACGAAGAAACTCACGGCCCGCGCGACGTCGGCCGACTCGCCCAACCGCTTGACAGGCACCGACGCGGCCAGTGCGCGCTCCTTGTCGCTGCCTTCTTCCACCACGTCGTAGAACATGTCGGTGCGAATCGGGCCCGGCGCCACCACGTTCACCGTGATGCCGTCGGCCGCGAGTTCGAGCGCCCAAGTGCGCGCCATGCCCAGCATGCCGGCCTTGGTCGCCGAATACGCAGTGCGGGTCGCGAGGCCGACCGCGGCGCGCGACGACATCAGGACGACGCGGCCGAAGTGCTGTTCACGCATGCGCGGCAATGCGGCCTGCAGCAGTTGAATCGCACAGCCGAGGTGCAGTTCGGTCAGCGCATCGAGATCGACCAGCTTGACGTCGGCGAGCAACGCAGGGCGAATCACACCGGCGTTGTGGACCACCGTATCGACTTCGAAGCGGCGCACGAGTTCGGCCGCGGCCTCGGCGGTTGCAGCCCTGTCGCCCAAGTCGACCTCGATGCTGTGCATGCGCGGATGGTCGATGCTCGCCTTGCGGCGCGACAACGACACCACCTCGTAGCTCTTGCCCAGCAGGTCTTCGCAGATCGCCTGGCCGATGCCGGCGCTGCCGCCGGTGACTGCGGCGACCTTGCGCGGCGCTGCGCTCACGAGCCAACCCCAATCAAGGCAAGCACGCGCAACGGACTGCCGCTGCCCTTCTCGATCTTGAGCGGCGGACAGATCAGCACCGCGCCGGCCGGCGGCAACAGGTCGAGGTTGCAAAGGCACTGCAGACCGTAGCGCCCGGCTCCGTGCATGTAGTAGTGACACGGGTACGGTGGACGCAAGTGGTAGCCCTGCCCGGCATCGGTGCCGATGGCTTCCGAGCCGAAGCCCAGCACGTCGCGCTGCTCCACGAGGAAGCGCACGGCTTCGGTGCTCGGGCCGGGTGTGTGCTGGCCGGTTTCGTCGAAGTTCTGGTAGGCCTCGGGGTCGGCCCGCTTGGACCAGTCGGTGCGCATCAGCACCCACGCGCCCTTTGGAATGCGGCCGTGTGCGGCTTCGTAGCGCTCGATGTCGGCGACGCTCAACAGGTAGTCGTCGTTCGACTGCACGTCGGTCGAGCAGTCGATCACGCAGGCGGGTGCAACGAAGTTCTGCACCGGAATCGTGTCGACCGAGTTGTTGGGCAGGTCGCGCCCGGAGATCCAGTGGATCGGTGCATCGAAGTGCGTGCCGGTGTGCTCGCCGCAAGAAAAGTTGTTCCAGTACCAGGCCGGGCCGCGCTCGTCGTACTTGGACACTTCCTCGATGCGAAAGGGCCAGCACTGGCCCATTTCGGGCGGCAGCGCGATCTGCGGAAACTCGGGTGTGAGCGTCTGCGTGAGGTCGATCACGCGGATGCGGCCGGTGCTCATCGCGCTCACCAGGCCGCCGAGGATTTCGGCGGCGGACATCAGTTCGGTCGTGCTTGTCATGTTGGCTCTGCTCCTGCTTTCAGCTGCCGCCCGCGGCCAGCTCGCGCTCGAGGATCTTGGGGTTGTCGCGCCAGCGTTCGAGCCACTCTTGCGCGACGTCGCCGGGGTAAATGTCTTCCACACCATCGCGCAGCGCTTTCACGATGGCGTTGGCCAGCGTGTCGGGGGCCAGCTTGGGTGCGGGCATCTGCTGGTTCCAGTCGTCGTCGATCGGACCGGGGAACACGTTGATCACGCGAATGCCGGCCGGCCGCATTTCGGCGCGCAGGCACTGCGACAGAGACAGGGCCGCCGCCTTCGAAGCGCTGAAGGTGCCGTGCGGCGGAAAGTTGCTGAGCGCATAGACCGACAGCAGGTTGACCCACGCGGTCGCACCGGTCTGCCCGTCGGCCGCGCGCCCCTTGAGCGCCGGGCCGAACTCCTGCGCCAGCCGCAGCAGGCCGAAGTAGTTGATGTCCATCTCGGCCTTGGCCGCGTCGGTACCGCGGCGTGCACCGATGCCGAAGGCGCGATGCACCTCGGCGTTATTGATCACGATGTCGACCTTGCCGCCGATCTCTGCGGCCAGCTCGGTCACGGCACGGCCGTTGGTCAGGTCGAGCGGCACCAGCGTGACTTGCGGCAGCGCGGAGATGTCGTCCAGCCCGCCCAGCTTCTTCCACGGCTCGGCATGACCGACCCAGACGACGTCGGCACCGGCCTTGACCAGCGCGCGCACCAGCGCCTGGCCGACTTCGGTCTTGCCGTCGGTCACCAGCACCTTGCGGAATTTGGGGTCGCTGGTCATTTCTCGCAGCATCTTGTCGTCGGCCATATGAGCACTTCCTTCGTTCGGAAAACCAATGAGCACGGCCTGCCCCGCGCGGTCGAGTCGGGCGCCCACGCGCACGCGGGTCGAGGCTTTGTCCCTGTCGCCGCTCTCGCCAACTTCTGCGACTTCACCGTGCAGGTGAACCATCAGCGTCGGACCGGCATCGAGATGCACCAGGCCCAGCCGCCAGGGCAGCCGCTCGCGGAAGTACAGGTCGTTGCTGTGGTGCAGCGTGGTGGTGGCGAGCAGCGCGCCTTCCCCGCTTTGTTCGCGCCAGCGCAGGCTGACCGACAGGCACTTGTGGCAGACCTCGCGCGGCGGGTATTGCACCGTGCCGCAGTCGTCGCAGACCTGCAGTTCGAACCGGCCCTCTGCGGCAGCGGCCGTGATGCCGAGCGCGACGCGGCCGCGTGCCCACGGCGGCAGGTTCATCTGCCGAGTGCGTAGCACCGGGTTCTTGCGCGGCGGGTGGATGAAGGGCATCGTCATGAGCGGCCTTCCCCACGCCCGAGGATCACGGCACCGGTGCACAGGCACCGGTCGTAGGTGACCATGCCGAAACCCGCCACCAGGCCCCACTGCGCATCGGACACGGCGCGGTCGCCCGCGTCGCCGGTGAGCTGGCGAATCGCCTCTGTCATGCCGAGAAACCCGCCCGCCGCACCGGCCTGGCCAGCCGACAGTTGCCCGCCGCTGGTGTTGTTGGGAAAGCTGCCGTCGTGCGTCATCGTGTTCGCGCGCGTGAAGGCAGGGCCCTCGCCCTTCTCGCAAAACCCGAGGTCCTCGAACTGCATCATCACGATCACCGGGTAGTCGTCGTAGGTCTGCACGAAGTCGATGTCCGATGGTTTCACCGCGGCCTGCGCATAGAGATCGTCGCGGTCCATGCGCCAGCCGCCGCGCACCATGATCGGATCGTCGGCATACGCGTTGTGACGCTCGATGGCGCCGTGCACCAGCGCGTGCGGCAGGCCGAGGTCGCGTGCCCGCTCCTCGCTCATGACGAGGAATGCTTCGCCGCCGGCACAGGGCATGACGCAGTCGAACAGATGGATCGGGTCGGAGATCGGGCGCGCCGCCATGTAAGCCTCGAGCGTGAGCGGCTTCTTGAACATCGCATGCGGATTCTTCAGCGCGTTGGTTCGCTGGTCGACGGCGATGCGGCCGAAGTCTTCGCGCGTGGCGCCGAAGGTGCGCATGTAGTTGGCGGTGATGAAGGCGAACACCGAGTTGGGGCCGCCCGCGCCATACGGATAGGTCGCGTCGCGCGAGAAGTTGCTGAAGGCGCCGAGGGTCTGGCGGAAGGAATCGACATGGTTGGTGTCGCCGGCCACGCAGGCCACGATGTCGGCATCGCCGGACTGCACGGCTCGGGCGGCGCGACGCAGGCACATCACGCCGGATGCGCCGCCTGTTGGCACGTGGTCGAGCCAACGCGGCGAGAGGCCGAGGTGCTGGGTGAGGCCGACAGCGGTGTCCGGCGCCAATGAAAAACTGCTGACGCAGAAACCGTCGATCTGTTGTTTCTTGATGCCACTGGACTGGACCAATGCATCGACTGCGCGGCCCAGGAACCAGTGGGCGGTGCGGGTGGAGTAGCGCTCGTAGGGGACCGTGACGGGGACGGCCACGGCTACGCCTTCGTAGGACTGACGGCGTTTTTTTGTTATTGCCATTTCAGTGGGTCCGGGCTCGGGTGCGTTCGTTGGCTCGTGCCGAGGCCACTGGGTAGTCCCCTCCGCTCATGTCCCCCGGCTTCGCCTCCTCCTTTACTTCGCTGCGGGGACCACCCAGCGCCCTCGGCACGGGTGAGGCTGTGTAGTGCCGCCTCAGTACAACGACGCAGCGAATAAACGAATGCATGTTCATTCAGCCCTGCCGCTTCTTCATCGAACGTGTATCGATGCAGTTCGCTTGAGACGGCAAGGTCAGAGCCAAAGCCCGCAGTTCCCCCCGCTGAATCTTCTGTGACGGCGTGAGTGGCAAGGCGTCGATGAAGGCGATGTAGCCCGGTGCCTTGTAGTACGCGAGTTGGGCCAAGGCATGGTCGACGATGCTCTCGGCAATCTGTTGTTTGGCGGTCTGGTCGGCGTCTTGTCGCAACACGATGCAGGCGAGCACTTCGTCTCCGCGTACGGCGTCGGGGGTCGCTGCGACGGCGGAGGATTTGACGGCGGGGTGCTGGTTGAGCACGCTCTCGACCTCGGCGGCCGAGATGTTCTCGCCGCTGCGACGGATCACGTTCTTCTTGCGGTCGACGAAGAAGAAGTTGCCTTCTGCATCGCGCCGAACCAGGTCGCCGGTGTGGAACCAGCCGCCGGCCCAGGCTTCGTTGGTGGCTTTCTCGTCTTTGAGGTAGCCGGAGAAGAAGGCGCGGTGCGGATCGGCGCCGGACGAGCGGACAAGCAGTTCGCCTGGGGTGCCGACCGCGGCGTCGTTGTCCTGCTCGTCCACGAGCTTGATTTCGACGAACGACTCTTGTCGGCCGAAGCAGCTTTCGCCGACGAGTCGCGGCTCGCGGTGGGCCATGATGCAGGCGGCGACGCCGGTCTCGGTCATGGCCCATGCCTCGACCAGCGGGAAGCCGAAGCGCACTTCGAACGGTGCGTGGTTCTTGCGGTCGACACCGGCGCCGAAACCCCAACGGATCGCGTGGTCACGGTCGGCGGGCGATGGCGGCGCCGACAGCAGCATCGCGGGCATCACGCCGAGGTAATGGACGATGGTTGCACCACTCTCGCATGCGCTTTGAAGCCAGCTTTTTGGATGGAAGCGGTCGAGTTGCACCAGGCAACCGCCTGCGACCAGCACCACCATCGTGGAGCAGGCCATCGCGTTCATGTGCGTCAGCGGCAGCGGCGTCATCACGCGTTCGGTGTCGCGGCGCACGCTGCAGACACCGTCGAGCGCGGCGTACCACTCGCCCGCATTCACGAAGTAGGCGTTGCTCAGGATGCAGCCCTTGGGGCGACCGGTGGTGCCCGAGGTGTAGAGCAGCGCGCACTCGGTGTCGGCGCCGATCGGCTCGGCAGCACGCGGTGCGGCGGTTTTGGCGGTGGGCATCGCGTCGTCGGCGCCCATCGTCTCGAAGGCCACGTCGGCCAGTGAGGCGGCGGCCTGCAGGTCTGCGGCACGTTCGGGCAGCGTCACGGCGAGGCCGATCTCGCTGTGGCCGATCAGGTAGCTCAGCTCGGCCGAGCGCATGTCGGCGTTGATGGGCACCACGCTCGCACCCAAGGCATTGAGCGCGAACCAATGGAACAGGAAGGCCGGTCGGTTCTCTAGCAGCAAGCCGATGCGATGACCGTGGCCGTAGCCGGCTGCGGCATAGGCCGTACGCAGACGCTCGACTTCTGCGGCGGCTTTGCCCCATGTGATCGGACCGGCCTCGATGCCATAGGCCTCTGCTGTGACCGACTCGGTGAACAGGAACGCCGCACCGGGCGTGCGTGCCGCCGTCGCCGAAAAGACATCGTGAACCGTGCTAGTCATAGCTTGCTCGTCACACCGTACTCATATGAAGAGCTGCACCGCCGGCAATGCCGCGTCGCAGTTGAGCAGGTTGACGCGCTTCTGCGTGATGCGCAAGGCGCCTTCGTGCACGGTCAGATGATGAAAGAAGGTGCCCACGTAGAACTGAAGCTCGTCGCCCTGCGACTCGGTGTAATGGAACTCGGTGCGCACCACGAAGCGGCCCGCATCTGCGTCGAATTGCTCGATCACTGGCACTTGGAGCAAGTGGTGGCAGCGGCTGCGCGGCTGTTGCGAGAACGCGCGCGGGCTCTTGAGGCGCTCGATCCTCAAGTCGCGCAACAGCTTGTCTTCGTACATGTGCGAGGTGTGGTTGATGCCGTCTTCCTGGTCGGGCACCAGCGGCACCCAGTAGAAGGCGTCGTCGGTGAAGAGCGCGTTCCACTCTTCGTAGCGACGCGTGTCGAGCAGATGCGCTTCGTTCACGACGAAGTCGATCAGGTCCTGGCGAGTGATTTCAGTCTCGTTGGCCATTACATGGTCTCCGTCATACGTTCTACCCAGCTTCTGTACTGGTTGCGCATCGGCAATTCACTCGTGCCACCCGTGGTGATCTCGCCGCCCTTCAACTCCGACGCGTCGTAGCCGCGATGCAGGCTGACCCACTCGTTGCCACTGGCATGCAGGCCGGCTTGCATCCCGCGATAGGCCTGAAGGTCGTCGTGCCCGACGACGGAAAACGGCGAGTTGATGAGGCGGTTGTACATCGTCGTACGCTGCAGCAGTTCGGGCGGCGCACCTTTGAGGCGAAAGGTCCAACTTTCCACCAGCGTCTTGTCGACGGCGATCGGCTTGATCACCCGTATCGACTGGATCGCGCCCTTGATCGTGAGGTTCGGGTAGTACACGGTGTTGTGCCGTGCCATGCCGAGGATCTGCGCCGTCTTTTCTGCGCCGTAGCGCGCCTTCATCGCATCGTCGTACTCGGAAATCGCCGCGTACTTGCTGTGGATGCTGAAGTGCACGCCCGTAAAGCTGTGGCCGTTGTCGTAGGTGCGGATACCCATGTCGTCGAAGAACTTGTAGTCCGACATGAAGGGCACGAATTGCTCGACGGCCATGGGCTTGGGCGCGTCGGCAGGCTGGTCGGCCCACATGCGCTTGGCGGTGCCGGCCGAAGACTCGTGCGCGACCATCGGATGCATCGTGTCGTTGAGGTTCTCGACGAACATTTTCCAGTTGCACTGGTGCATGAAGCGCAGGCACCCGCCCGCTATTTCCAGCTCACCTTCGGGCGAGCGGTCGGCCATGTTGTCGATGGAACTCAGCGAGTCGCCGAAGTATTCGTCGAAGTCCGGCCCGGCATCGTTGATCTTCACGAAGATGAAGCCGCGATGCGTGCGCACATGCTTCAGCGTGGTGAGGCCCCTGGCCGATTCGCACTCATGCAGGGCCGTATTTTCATAACCGGCCTTCAGTGGGATGGCGAGCAAGGCGCCGTCTGTCTTGAAGGTCCAGGCGTGGTACGGGCAGCGGAAGAACTTGCCGGTGTTGCCGCACGGCGCGCTCACCAGTCGCGAGCCTTTGTGGGCGCAGCGGTTCATCATGGCGCGCACGCTGCCATCGGTATGGCGCACGACGATCAACGGCCGGCCGGCGATTTCGTTGGTGATCCAGTCGCCCGACTTGAGCAACTGGCTCTCGTGGCCCACGTAGTTCCAGGTGTTGGCGAAAAAGTGCTCCTGCTCCAGTTCGAACAATTCCTGGCTGGTGTAGAGGTCGCGATGCACCTGGTCGTTGCGCACCAGCGCGCGGATGGCGTCGGGGTTGTCGCGGTACGAGGTCGCGTGTCGTGTTGAAGTCTGCATGGCTCGCATCACTCCTTCAAAGATCGATCACCAGGCGCGCACCCTTGGCGCGCGAGATGCACATCTGCATGACATCTCCCTGCGCCTTCTCGCGGGCGGTCAGCACGTAGTCGCGATGGTCGATTTCCCCTTCGATCACCTGCACGACGCACACGCCGCATTCGCCGCGCTTGCAGTCGAACATCGGATCGCAGCCGTTGTCGATCAGGCAGTCGAGCAGTGTCTGGTCGGCCGCGACGGTGAAGCGCTGGCCCGATTGCGCGAGTTCCACTTCGAAGGGTTGATCCCCCTCCTCCATCACGGTTTCGGTGAAGAGCTCGAAATGCACGCGGTCGTGTTCCCAGCCGCGCGCCTGCGTATGGGCGAGCACGGCGTCGAGCATTACCTTGGGGCCGCAAACGTAGAGACGATCGCCGGTCGACACGTCGTTCAGCAGCGCCTCGATGTCCAGCGGCGTACCGGCTTCGGCGTCGGCATGCACATGCAGGTCGTCGCCCAGAAGCGCTTGCAGCTCAGGCAGGAAGGCCATGTGGTCGCGGCTGCGGCCGGCGTAGTGCATTCGAACTTCTGCGCCCTCGGCCCGGCGGCGCGCGGCCATGGTCGCGAGCGGTGTCACACCGATGCCGCCGGCCACCAGCACCGAACCGCCCGGACCGGTGTGCAGCGGAAAGTCATTCTTCGGTGCTTCGATGGCGAGCGTGTCGCCCTGTTTCAGTCGCTCGTGCATGAAGCGCGAGCCGCCGCGGCCATCGGCCTCCTTGCGTACGGCGATCACGTACTCCGCCGGGGCCACGGTAGCGTTGCGCTCGGTCGCGAAGTTGATCAACGAATAGTGGCGCCAGTCGGTCTTGCCGTCGGGCAACGACACCTGCACGCGGATGTGTGCGCCGGCAGCGAAGCCGGGCAATGCCCTGCCGTCGTCGCGCCGCAAACGCAGCAGCCGGATCAGCGGATTGAGTTCTCGCGCTTCGGCAACGCGAAGCTCGAGCGTGGCGGTGGGTACTGCCGAAGTGGTCATGTGGTGTCTCTTCAGCCTAGCGCATGCCGCATCAGCGCCGCCTGCAGCTTGTGGCCATGTTCGTCTGCGAGCGCCGCATCGCGCAGCTCGCGCAAGGTCGCAGGCGCCAGCATCGCACCCGCACGCTCGACCGAGCGCATCAAGGTGTCGTAGTTGCGGACGCCGCGTTCATGCGTGTCGCTGTAGCCCTTGACCAGTCGCTGGCACTGGGCGATTTCGACAGCGAGTTCCAGATTCCGCTGCGCAGTAGTGGCAATGCGTTGCAGCCATTCTTCGATGCGCCGGTTTTCCTCGGCGTAGCGCATGGTCGAGCGGCGCCAGCGCTTCATGCCGGCCACGGTGCGCAGCATCAGGTAGCCGTGCAGCGAGCTGGTCTGGATCACTCGGCCATGCTGCGTGAAGCGCTCGACCAACTTCTTCGGCATCGTGGAGGCCATGAGCCAGCGACCGAGGCCGCCGGGCAGCGTCTCGCAGATTTCCTGCATGCGCGGATGCATGTACTCGTTGATCGTCATTACCTGGTCTACATGCACGCGCACCTCGCCACGCACCCGATCGAAACGCGTCGCGCGGGTCTTCAACGCGGCGACACGGGCGGTGTCTTCGTAAGACATCCACAGCGCCAAATGGCGAGCGGTCTCGCGCAGCAGCCGTTGCCCGGCGCTTGCGGGCAGCGCAGCGATGGATGCCATCCGGTCGAGGTACAAGCCGGCGTAGTTCAAGTCCTGGTAGTCGATGGAGCGGCGCACCCCTTCGAGCAGGAGGTCGTGCGCCGCCGCGGGGAAGTCGCGCTGCACGCGTTCGACCAGTGCACGCACGGCCGGATGCCGCGGCTGCGGGACGGGCGTGGGAACGACGGCCTCAACAGGCGCTTCGCCATCGTCGCCCGCCTGCGCACGGGTAAAAGCAGCGCCAAAGGCCTTGAGACTCGGCTTCACGCCGACGCCGCCGCGCTCGATGGTCGATTCGAACTGCGCGCGACTGAAGGGAAGCACGCCCGACCCCGCCAGTGCGCCGAAGAGCACGGCACTGATGACGCTGCCCGACGCTTCTGCCGCCTGGGCCATGTCGAACCGGATGAAGCGCATCGCGGCCTTTGCCGTGTGCGCCAACAACTGTGCACTGTCGACCCGGCCATCACCGAGCGCGCTCTTTTCGGCGATGGAATAGACGCGGTGCGTGGATGCGATGAGCGTGGTGCGGTCGTTGGTGACGAGGCCGCGCTGCACCGCGCGCCCGGCTTCCATCAATTCCGACGCCAGCACCACGTCGACATCGCCGGGCAGCGGCATCAGCGCCAGCACCGGTCGGCCGCCGTCCGCTTCAGCCTGTGCGGTCGGGTAGAGCTCGACGTAGTAGATGGTCGCGCCGGTGCGCTGCGCCACGCCCGGCACCGAGGTCGTCTGCGCGACGTAGCCGTTGGCCTCGCCCATGTCGACGATCCAGTCGGCCAGCACGCCGCCGCCTTCGCCGCCCATGGCCAATATCGCGATCTTTATTGGTTGAGTCATCGCTTAGAACGCATACGCTTCACGGCGCTTGGCTTCACCGCGTTGCAGCAAGCCGATCACACCGGCACGCACGCGTTCGCGCATGCGGTCCCAGCGGTTCGGGTTGCTGATCACTTGTGCCTTGTAGAACGATGGGCACAGCACGGCGGCATGCGACACCTCGCCGCACACGCCGCAGCCCACGCAGGTTTCGAGCACGGTCGCGACCGGGTCGGTGCGCAACGGATCGGGATTCGGCTTGATCGACAGCGACGGGCAGCCCGACAGGCGAATGCACGAATGGTCGCCGGTGCAGGTGTCCGAATCCACGCCGAACTTGTCGCGCACCATGCGCTTGCCATCGGCTATCGCCTTGCGCACCAGCGGCTTTTCGCGGCGCTGCTTGTTGAGCATGCACTCCGACTGCGCGATCAAGACCTTCGGGCCTTTCGTCGTGGTGGTGAGCGCATCTTTGAGTGCATCGCGCATGCCGGCGACGTCGTAGGTGCGGCGCAGCGTCTTGACCCACTCGACGCCGACGCCGCGCACCGCACGCTCGATCTCATGGCCGGTGCTGCGCGTCTTGTTGACGGCGTGCGACGAGAGGATGTCCTGCCCGCCCGTCGCAGAGGTGTAGTTGTTGTCGACGATGACGGTCAGGTTGTCGCTCTTGTTGAAGACCGCGTTCGCGATGCCGCTCGTCAGCCCGTTGTGCCAGAAACCGCCGTCGCCCATCATCGAAATGGCGCGCTTGCCGGCTGGTGCATTCAGCGCCGACGCGCCTGCGCCTCCCAGGCCGTAGCCCATCGTGGTGTTGCCGATGTTGAAGGGCGGCAGGATCGAGAAGAGATGGCAGCCGATGTCCGCGCTGACATGGTGCGCGCCGAGTTCGCGCTCGACCAGCTTCATCGCGCTGAAGATCGGGCGCTCGGGGCAGCCGGTGCAAAAGCCCGGTGGCCGCGCATGCACCACGTCGCCCAGCGCGCTGGATGGCAACGCCGGCTCGGGGGCGTTGTCGACGCCGATCTCCGCGACTTCCATCAACGGAATGATCTTGCGCGCCTGGACTGGTGCCAGCAATGGCGCCAGCCGTTCGTAGCGTTCGCAGAAACTGCGCGCGCCTTTCAGCAATTCGGAAGAGGTGTATTCGCCCGCCACCGGCAACATGTCCTTGCCGTGCAGCGCCGTGGTCGAGCCAGCCTGGCGCAGGATGGTCGCGAGGTTCTGCTCGACGAAGTTGGGCTGGCCCTCCTCCACGATCAGCACCGCGCGCTTGCCTTCGCAAAAGCGGATGACCTCGCTCTCGATCACCGGATAGGCCACGTTCATCACGTAGAGCGGCACCCGAGTGTTGCCATAGACATCGGCCAGGCCGAGTCGTTCGAGCGCGCGGAGCAGCGTGTTGTAGCTGCCACCCTGCACGATGATGCCGATGTCGTCGGCGTCTTCCGAGAAGAACTCGTTGAGCTCGCGCTCTTCGATGAAGCGGACCGCGGCGGGCCAACGCTCCTTGATCTTTTCCTGCTCGTGCAGGAAGCTCGCGGGCGGCAATACGATGCGGCTGACGTCGCGCTGCGGATTCTCCAGCGCGTCTTTCAGCGTGAACTTGGCGCGCTTGTTGTCGCCCGCGATGAAGTGGCCGTGCACATGGCAGGCACGGATGCGCAACTGCAGCATCACCGGCGTGTTGCTGGCTTCTGAAAGGTCGAAGCCCTGCTTCACCGCGTCGACGATGCTCGGCAGGTTGGGTCGCGGATCGAGCAGCCATATCTGCGACTTCATGGCAAAGGCGTGGCTACGCTCCTGCATGATCGACGAGCCTTCGCCGTAGTCCTCGCCCACGATGATCAAAGCCCCGCCGGTGACGCCACCGGAAGCGAGATTGGCCAGCGCATCGGAGGCCACGTTGGTGCCCACGGTGGCCTTGAAAGTGACCGCGCCGCGCAGCGGGTAGTTGACCGATGCAGCCAGCGTGGCGGCTGCCGTGGCCTCGCTCGCGCTGTTCTCGAAGCGGATGCCGTGTTCGGTCAGGATGTCCTGCGCATCGGCGAGCACGTCCATCAGGTGCGAGATCGGCGCGCCCTGGTAGCCGGCCACATAAGAAACCCCGGATTCGAGCAACGCCTTGGTGACGGCCAGAATGCCTTCACCGCGGAACACGTCTCCGCCGGAAAGCCTCAGCTTCTTGACTTCTTCGACGAATGAACGCTCAGCCATCGTGGTGCTTTCTTCTTGTCGGTCGTGGGAGGATGCGTTTCGCTTGCCACATCACACTTTCTATAATGTTGACAAATGAATGTATCCACAATCATGAATAACCCTGTGCACGCAAGCAGCATGCCTACGGTGACTGTGGGTCGCTCTCATGGCTAAGGCGGTCGAGCACACCACCGGACCGCATCGCTTCGTCGACGACTATTTGCCGGCATTGCTCGCGCAGGCCACCCAGCTCATTTCGTCGGAGTTCCACGAAGTGGCGCGGCAGCAGGGATTTTCCATTTCCGAGTGGCGTGTGATGGCATCGCTCGCGGGCAGCGAACCGATCAGCATCGGCCAACTCGCGCAAGTGACCGTGACCAAGCAGCCGACGGTGACGCGTCTGCTGGACCGGATGGAATCGCGCGGACAGGTCGAGCGGCTGCCCCATGAAAGTGATCGCCGCATCACCCTGGTGCGCATCACGAAGAAGGGCCTGAAGGCGGTCGAGCACCTGATGGAACTGGCACGCGATCACGAGCGGCGCGTGCTCCAACCCTTCGGCCTGCGGCGTGCCGAAGAACTGAAGCACACCTTGCGGCAGATGATCGACCAGCACGTGCATGTGCCGGTCAAGCCGACCGAAGAAGACTAGCGACCGAGGTCAGGGACTGCTAGGCAACGAGCACCGCGCGGCCACGATGGCCGCGCTGCGCAATCCAGTCGAGCGCCAATGCTGCATCGGCCAATGCGAAGGGCTGCACCTCGAGCTGCAGACGGCCATCGGCCAGGCGTGCCAACAGCTCCGGCACCATGACACGCCCAGCCGCTTCGCGCCGGAACATGTTGAGCGGCAACAGCGCTACATCGCGCTGCAGGAAGTGCGCGATGTCGAGCGCCAGCGTCGGGCCCGCGGTGTAGCCGATCAGCACCGCGCGGCCACCGGGGCGCACGCAGGGCAAGACCGACGACAGCACACTCCCGCCGACGGTGTCGACCAGCAGGTCCGCGCTAGCGGGCGGAGGCGAATCGGCAAGCGGATCGACCGCCGTTGCGTCGCAGCCGGCATCGCGTGCCAGTTGCATGACGAGCGAGCCCACCGCGCCGCTCGCGCCGGTCACCAGCACCTGCTCGCCAGGCTGCAGCTTCGCGACTTCGTGCAGCGCGACCCATGCCGAGGTGGTCGGTGAAAAGAAAGCCGAGCCGAGCGCCATCGTTATCGCATCGGGCAAGAGGCCCAGCGCTTCGTCGGGGGCGTCGATCTGCTCGCACCAGGTGCCGTCGAACAGCGTGCCCAGGCCGCTGCCGCGCAACCACACACGCTGCCCCGCCGCGTAACGCTCGCTCGCGACGACGATGCCGGCGGCCTCCACGCCCGGCGTGTACGGGAACGGCGGATGCCGCAGAAAGCTGCCGCGCCACACGGTGCGGTCGATGTGGCCCACAGTGGCCGCCTGCATGCGCACGATGCTGCGGCCTAGTCGTGGCACAGGATCGGCTACGTCTTCCAGCACCGGCACTACGTCGAAGCCGTGGATGCGAATGGCCTTCATGAGCGCGTCTCTTCGGCCGCCGCGCGCCAGAGTCCGGCGTGCCGCAACTCGCCGAGCGTGCGAGCCAGCACGTCGCGCCGGTAGGCGGTGACATCGCGGCCCTGATAGTCGTAGAAGCCGCTGCCGGTCTTCAGGCCGAGCCGCCCTTCCTCGACCATGCGATCGACGATGGCCGGCGCGGTGTAGCGCTCCTTGCTCAGCGATGCCGACATCTCGCGGCTCGCGTGATGCAGGATGTCGCAGCCGCCGAAGTCGATGAACTCGACCACGCCGATCGCGGCGAAGCGCAGGCCCAGGCCATAGCGCGTCGCCTTGTCGATCTCTTCGGCGGTGGCGGCGCCCTCCTCGATCATGCGGGCTGCCTCGTTCATCACCAGCGCCTGCAACCGCGGCACGATGTAGCCCGGCGATGCGCCGCACACGACGGGCAGCTTGCCGATCTCTTCCATCAACGCCTTGGTGCGCGCCAGCACCGCGGCGTCGGTGCCCGGATGGCAACTGAGTTCGACGACCGGGATCACGTACGCCGGATTGAGCCAGTGCATGTTGAGGAAACGCTCGGGCAGTCGCACCAGCGCGGCGAGCTGCGTCACCAGGATGCTGCTGGTCGTCGAGGTCAGGATCGCGTCGTCGCGGCAATGACGGTTGAGCTGCTCGAAGGCCTCTCGCTTGGCCGCCATGGTTTCGGGCACGCCTTCGAAGACCAGTTCGGCGGCTGCCAATGCCCGAGGTGCGGCGGCTGCGTCCACGTAGTCCACGCGGGCGGCGATCGACTGGATTTGCGCTGCATCGATGACGCCGAGTTGCGCGAGTCCTGCGAGAGCCGCCTCGATCTCCGCACTCGCTTCATCGCGGAGGTGCCGCCAGGCTTCGTCGCTGCGCTGGCGCAGATCGATCAGGGAGATCCGGTGCCCTGCATAGGCGAACGCGATCGCGATGCCGCGCCCCATGCGACCGGCACCGACCGCGGCGAAGCGAGGCAGCGGTGTCGACGGTGTCGACGGGACAAGTGACTCATTCGCCATGGTGGAGCCTCTGCGCGAGTTCTGCCTTGCTCAACGCCGCCAGTCCCAGGCTCTCGAATGTGCGCGGACCTTGCCGCAAATCGCGGCCGAGAAAGCCGCCGACGATGGCCAGCAAGCCGTGCGCGATCGGCGCGTCCACGCCGGCATAGCGTGCGGCAGAGGCCAGGAAGGCGAGCCCGAGTTCAGTGTCTTCGGTGATGTACCGATGCGAGTGCAAGTCGATGTTCTCGCGCCAGTCGCCGGACTTCACCAGCTGCTTGTGCGCATCGCCATACATCCATCGATCGTTTTCGTAGTGGTCGGCCAGCGGATAGTGCGGCGCACCTTGGCTGAAGGCCTCGCGCACTGCGATGCGTTCGCGATCCAGTTGATCGGTCACGGCGCGCACTGCCGGCTGCGTCCCTTCGTTGTGGATGTCCCAGCGCTCGAAGTGCTGCAGCGGCGCGGCGTTCATCACCATCAGCGGCGGATGGATGACGGGGCCGGCGTTCATGAGCGCACCGGACAACGCATCGCCGCAGCCATGCACGGCGGGAAAGGCTTCGCGGATCACCTCTATCGCCTCGGCCGACTTGCGCGCCGGGTAGACACCGGTCGGCAGGCGTATGGCGCGGACGGTGACATTGACTTCACGCTCGCCGTGCTTGCGCGCGAGGTAAGGCAAGGTGCCGGTCTCGGCCCAGGCGACATCGGCCAGGTTGCCCGACTGCTTCACCAGCCTCGCCATCACGTAGCTGCCGAAGGTACCCGGCGGAAGGAAGACGACCTGCCCATCAACGAGATGCGGCGCCATGGCAAGCGCGATGTCGTATTGCGCGATGGCAGGCGTGGGAATGACGACGAGCCTGGCGCCGTCGAGGGCTGCGGCAATGTCGGCGGTCGCGAGCGCCAGCGGCACCTCACGCACGCCAGCCGCATCCTTCAGCGTGATCGCGCCGGCACGAATAACCGGATGGAGCGCGGCCGCGTCGCGACGCCACAGCCGCACTTCATGGCCCGCTTCAGAAAGGTCCGCTGCGGCGGCGTAGGCGCCATGACCTCCACCAAGAATTGCAATTTTCATGTTCGGAGTTCGAGAAAGCAGACATCGATGAAGTCAATACATTACTTTTCATTGATTCATGTGTCAACATTGCATCTTGAAGCCGAGCGACGTAGCTAGACCTCAGCCCAGAGCCTCAACAGGTTGTGATAGTGGCCCGTCAGCGCGACCGTTTCAGCCGACTCACCGAGTCGCGTCCGCAACGATTGAATGCTCTGATCCAGGCCAAAAAGCATCTCGCGTTGATGGTTGTCGCGCACCATGCTCTGCAGCCAGAAAAAAGAACAGACGCGCGCGCCGCGCGTCACGGGATGCACCTGATGCAGACTGCTCGACGGGTACAGCACGAGGTCGCCCGCAGGCAGCTTCACTTCATGCGTGCCGTAGTTGTCGAAGACTTCGAGTTCGCCACCGTCGTAGTCGTCCGGATGGCTCAGGAACAGCGTGCACGACAGGTCGGTGCGCAACTGCTCGCCCGTGCCAGGAATCGAGCGGACCGATCCATCGACATGCAGGCCGTAATGCTCGCCACTCTCATAGCGATTGAAGAGCGGTGGCACGAAACGAAGCGGCAGTGCGGCCGAATGAAACAGCGCGCTGCGCGACAGCGCCATCAGTACCGTCTTTGCGAGTTGGCGACCGACCACCGAATACTCTGGTAACTGGCGATTGCGCTTGACCCGGGCGCCCTGCTCGCCCACGGTTTCTCGACCGTCTCCCCAGTCCGCACCATCGAGGGCCGATCGAAGTTCGCAGACTTGATCGGACGTCAGCACATCGGGTACATGCAGCATCATGTTGAAGCAGCCTCACAAGAAAAAAGCCCCGACCGCAAGGCAGGGGCTGGAATGTCGCACCGCTGCCGGCGCGACACTCCGCAGTCGACAAGATCGTGGATCAGAAAGCGAAGTTCGCAGTCATGCGATAGGTGCGCGGCGCACCCGGCGTGTAGCGGTAACCGCTCTTGTTGATCGCAGCCACATAGTCTTTGTCGGCCAGGTTGTAGACGTTGAACTGCAGGTCGATATTCTTGTTGATGCGGTAAGAAGCCATCGCGTCGAACACCCAGTACGAGTCGATAAAGGCAGGCGTGCCCAGCGCGCCATCGGTGCCGCGCGAAAGCTTGCCGTTGAAGCGGGCACCAGCGCCGACTGTCAGCCCGAACGGAAGCTTGTAGGTCGTCCATGCGCTGAACGAATTCTTGGGCGTGTACGCCAGCACCGAGCCGCCGTCTGCGAGCACCGAGGGGCCGCTCAGGATCTTCGTGTCTTGCGTCGTGAAACCGGTGCTCACGCCCCAGTTGTCGGTGATCGCGCCGGCCGCGCCGAGCTCGATGCCCTGCACGCGCTTCTTGCCGGTCTGGTAGTAGAGGCCGCTGACGGCGTCTTGCACCACGTCGTTACTCACGTCGGTCCGGTAGATGGCCGCCGTCAAGGCCAGCTTCTTGTGGAGCACTTCCCACTTGGTGCCCAGCTCATAAGTCTTGGTTTTCTGCGGCAAGAAGTCGGTGCGGCTTGCGCTGTTGCCGGTCCCGCTGGCAGCCAGTGCGAAGTTGTTGCCGCCCGGTGGCTGCGCGCCGGTGCCGTAGGCCGCGTAGATGCTGCTGTTGTCGGTCGGCTTGTAGACGACGCCGAGCTTGCCGGTCCAGAGCTTGCCCGAGGTCGAGAACGCGCTCGGTGTGAGCACGCCGGTGGTGGCGTTCAGCGCATTCGCTGCATAGTCGGTCGCGTAGTGGTCCAAGCGCAGGCCGCCGGTCAGGCTCCAGCGTTCGCTCAACTTGGCCGTGTCGAACACGTAGGCGCCGACGGTGGTGGTCTTGCCTTCGGTGTTGGCGCCGTTCTGCAGTCGCAGGTAACCGAGCACGTTCGGGTTGGGGTTGTACAGGTTGGCGGCAGGCCAGGCACCGCTGGTGCGGATGCCGGGGTAGCCGAACACCGCCACGTTTTGTCCGTAGTAGCCGAGCGTGTCCTGCTCTTCGCGGATCAACTCGACGCCGGCGTTCAGCGTGTGGCCGACGCCTCCCGTGTCGAACTTGGCGCTGACGTTGGTCTGGTTGGTCAGGATGGTGTTCTCCTGATTCTTGTTCGTCGGATTGCTGCGAGCTACGGTCCAGCCCAGCGGGGCCGTGGCATTGGGCGTCAGCAGGTTCGCGGTGGTCGCCATGAACGACGTCAGCTGGTAGTCCTGCTCGGTCTTGCCGTAGCGGAAGGTGTTGCGCAAGGTGATGTCGGGCGTGAGGTCGTGCTCCACGCGGGCCGTGAACATGTTCTGCGTCACGTGGTCGAAGTCCGACGAGGTGCCGTAGAAATTGCTCGAATTAACCGGCTGAGCAGAGTTCAAGAAGGTCCGGCGACCGCGCACGGTGGTCGCGTCGGGCGTCGAGTAGCCAGGCAGGCCGATCGTGGACACGCCGCCGTCAGGCACATTGTTCTGCTGGATGTGGACCAGGTCGAAGTACAGGCGTGTCGGCGTGCCGAGGCCCAGTGCCAGCGACGGCGCGATGCCCGAGCGCTTGTTCTTCACGACATCGCGGCCTGACACGTCGGCGTCTTCGGTGAACGCATTGAGTCTGAAGGCGGCGCCTGCACCACCCGGGCTGCTCAGCGCCTTGTTCCAGTCGATTGTGCCGCGCTTGAAGCTGTCGCTGCCGAAGCCGACCGAGCCGAAGAAGCTGTCGGTCAGCGTCGGCTTCTTGGTGATCAGGTTGATGTAACCGGTGGGCGCAGTGCGTCCGGTGTCGCTGCCGGCCGGGCCTTTGACGACTTCGATCTGCTCGATATTGAAGGTGTCGCGCGAGACCGAGCCGATGTCGCGGATACCGTCGACGAAGATGCTGCTGGAAGTGTCGAAGCCGCGCAGGTAGATGGCGTCGCCGGTGCTCGTGTTGCCGTTTTCACCGAGGTAGAAGGCACCGGCACCGGGCGTGTTGCGCAGCGCTTCGGTCAGCGTCGTGGCGCCCTGCTCGCGCAGGATCTGCTCCTTCAGCACCTGGATGGTCTGTGGCGTGTCGACCAGCGGCGCGGTGAATTTGGGGTTGGCCGACGTGTCGGCCTTGTAGTCGCTGGCGGCCGCGGAGTCTCGCACGCGAATTTCCTGCAGCGTCGGGTTGCCTGCCGTTTGTGCGGCAGCCGGCAGGGCGAATGCCATCAGCGCAGCTGCAGCGACGCCAGTGAGTTGGGGTGACGGGCGCGCGACGGCGTGCTTGCGGCTCTTGATGTAGGCCATGAGGGGTTCTCCGGAAAGGCGGGAAATGAGAACTCGACTGGCGGGTCCCGGGCGAGCAGCCCGCAAGGGCGCTGGAGGGATTGGCTGGATGAGCTGGCTCGCAGCACACGCCGCGAAACAGCGTTAATGATAATGACTCTCAGTTAGATCTTTGCATTTCCTTTACGGAACGTACGTAAACCGCTTTGCGTGTTGTAGTGGTGCGACAACTGTTTGGCGGCAGCATGGGTTCCTTTTTTCTGCCCGGTGAAGTTGGGCAG